>JAZSFE010000002.1:0-35525 GCA_045532105.1 Faecousia sp. | reverse complement strand
CACCCTTATCGTTCATGCTCGGCGGGAAAGCTCGCATACGGTATGCAAGCTTCGCTTTGGCAAAAATCACATCCAAACGAATGAGCATTTTGACATTCAGGTTGATTGCCTCACCATAACCGGCTGATTCCGCGGAAAGCTCTGCTAAAATCCGTTCAATTTCCTTCTTTTCCTTGATTTCCAGCTCCCGCAGAGCATTATTGGCATTCACTGCGGACATGGGTTCTACAAAATAAGTGGAGCCTGTGGCAGAAACATCATGGACTAGACCGGGTACATCCCCTTTATGCTCACTTTTCACAGGGACCACATATCTGCCTTGCCGGATGGTGATAATCGGTTCGCGAAGATATTTGGAATAAGCCGGAGACGCAATAATTTTCTGCAAACCGTCCCGAATTTTTGCAGACTGAATCCGCATATGCCTGCGAATATCCGCCAGCTCTGCGCTGGCATTATCTGCAATTTCTTCCTCAGAAAGAATTGCCCCGAAAATCTTATCTTCTAAATATTTATTGGGTGTTAAACCGTCAAACAAGGGATCTAATACCGTCTTTGGGTCGTCCTCAGAAACAAACCCCTTAATATTCCGTGCGCAACGAAGAACTCCTGCAATACGCAGAAGCTCCACTGGCTGTAAACTACCCCCACGTTCTGCCCGCTCCAAGGATGCCGAAACATCGGCAACATCCCCAAATACAGGGTTTCCCTTACGGGTACACAGGTCGTAGGCGGCAGTGGTTTCCGCCAATCGCTCCTGTACCTCCTCCAAATCCGCGGTAGGCTGTAATTGTGTACAGGCGTTTTTTCCCTCATAGCTTCCCGCGCATTCCGCAAGCATGGCTAGGACTGCCGGCAGTTCTAATTTTTGTATGGATTTTTCGTACAATTCAGACATGGTTCTCTCCTAAATAAACAGCGATTTATAAAAGTCCAAGGTAGAAAATCCCCGTTCCAACTGTGTGGTAAGATACGCTTCTGTCACTTGGCTAAGCTGTGTTAAATTCTCCTGCCCCAAAGAAAAGGAGAACAAACGCTTCGGTTCACAAAGGGCAATATAGCGCATTGCTTCTAATGTACCTGCACTAATAGGAAGATGGATGCCTGTGGCGGTAAAATCTCGGCATCGGTTGCAAACCAACCTACCGTCTGACAGATCAAACAGCTCCGGCGAATCACAGCCGCAGTCGGCGCAACCGCTTAAATCCGGCATATAGCCGGCAATACAAGCGCCACGCATTTCAAATACTGCCTTAATTTTGTCTTCGGAATGTTCCTTTCCCGACAAAGCAAACAGGCAGTTTAGCACCAGGCTTAAAAGCTCAGGATTCGGCAAATCCTCCTGAGATAACAATTCTGCCGCCTGCGCAAAATAAGTACCGAGAGAAAGCCTTGTGATTTCCCGACGAAGTCCTGAAAACAACTCCACTGATACTGCCTCGTTGACGGTATAATGTCCGCCGTATTCAAACAGTGTATATTCGCCGTAGGCAAGAAGCTGACAAGGCGCAGTCAGCGGACTGTTTTTACGGCGAAGGCCTCTGGCCTTCACCGTAAGTTTTCCGTTGTTTGGCGTTAACAACGTCAGCAATGCGGCCCGGTCATTGTAGTCCGTTACCCGCAATACCAACCCCCGTGTGGTCAGATACATAAATGCCCTCCGCTTTTCTTGCCTTGGTGAACATGAGGTATGCCTCAGGTGCGCCGGTTTCTAAAAAAATTTGCCAATAATCACTTGATTTCATATCCATCCCTCCGCAAATAGGATTTGCAAAGAAATGGCGGGCTAACCATGGAAATTATTCGCTGTAACCAAAATTTCGAACAAGGAAATCGCTGTCACGCCAGTTTTCCTTCACCTTTACCCATGTAGTTAAAAAAACCTTTGTGCCCATAAATTTTTCACAATCATTTCGCGCCATGGTGGAGATTTTTTTCAGCATCGCGCCTTGCTTTCCGATAATAATTCCTTTGTGGCTGGCCTTTTCACAGTAAATGGTGGCGTCAATATCAATAATTCCGCTATCCCGTTCGGAGAATTTTGTAATTTCTACCGCCGTGCCGTGGGGGATTTCCCGATCCAAACACCACAAAAGCTTTTCCCGGATAATTTCTGCCATGACCTGCCGCTCCGGCTGATCGGTAGTCATATCTTCATCGAACAAGAACGGAGATTCCACAGCATATTTTCCACACTCTGCAAGAAGTGCATCTACACCATCGCCGGTTTTTGCGGATATGGGAATGATAGCAGCGAAGTCTGCCTCCTTGGAGTATAATGCAATCACTTCCAAAAGGATGTCCTTCTCCACAGTATCAATCTTATTGATCGCAAGAATAATGGGACTCTTTTTGCTCTTAAGCTGCTCCAAAAGTGCCTGTTCCTGTGCACCAACAGATGCAATAGGCTCAACCACAAGAACCGTGGCATCCACATCCGCAATGGATTCCCGCACCGTATTGACCATATAATCGCCCAGCTTTGTGCGTGCGCGATGGAAACCGGGAGTATCCACAAAAACGAACTGGGTATCCCCTTTTGTAACGATACCGCAAATGCGGTTTCTAGTGGTCTGGGGTTTATTGGAAACAATGGCGATCTTCTCGCCAACCAGGAAATTTGTCAGCGTGGACTTCCCTACATTAGGCCGTCCTGCAATTGTTATCATTACTGTTTTTGTTTTCATGTGTTAACTCTCCTGCGTGTAATCAGCTGAAATCTATAAGCCTGTCGCCTCTATAGGTTAATGTGCCGGTCTCTCCTTTTCGGTAACCGCCATAAGAAAATTCCGAAACATAGAACGATAAATGTTTTTCATTTGCCAAAAATGTAACAGCATATCTGGTATGTACACCTGTGCCGGAATACTTGGAAAAACTTTCTACTTTTTGCTTGTTGATAACTGTGGCTTTTACCTTTTTGACAGGCCCAAATTTACTTCTAAGTATTCTGGCAAGATATAAAATCATTCCAAGTATACAAGCGGAAAAGAAGAAATAAGAAACAAAATTATCCGGCATAGAAATACACCTCTGTATATCAGTTACGGGCCATGCCTGGAATCGTGGAGGCGATAGTCTCCTCCTGAGCCCGCATTTGTCTCTTCTGTTCTGCCTCATCCACATGGTCATAACCAAGCAAATGTAAAACAGAATGGATGGTTAAATAACCAACCTCACGACGCAAAGAATGGCCAAATTCTTTCGCCTGTGCCTTGGCATGCTCCAAGCTGATGCACATGTCCCCAAGGGGGCACAGACCGGTCTCCACGTCCAGGTATTGCGCCCAGTCTGCGGGAGGGTTTCCCGCTTCCAGTTGAAACATAGGGAAACTCAGCACATCTGTAGGCTTATCCATATTCCGGCTGGCCAAATTGATGGCATGGATTCCCTTATCATTGGTCACCAGCACATTGATCTCACAGGCTGCAGCCACGCCCTGCTGCTGCAATGCGGCAACCACACAGCGGCGTATAATACCGCTGACCACAGGCTGTAAGGGAGTAAAAATGTCATAGGTAATGTTAATTTTATGGTTCATGAGATTATTTCCTCTGGTGACTTCTGGGAGTCTGCCTGTCCTCTTTCTTTATATTCGCCTTTTCATAGGCGTTGATGATCTTCTGCACAAGAGCGTGCCGCACCACATCCGCAGAGGTCAGCGTACAAATCGCAATATCCTCCACGCCCTCAAGCACCCGAATCGCATCCTTAAGGCCGGATACCTTATCTTCCGGAAGGTCGATCTGGGTCACGTCGCCTGTGATCACGATTTTTGAGCCAAAACCAAGGCGTGTCAGGAACATCTTCATCTGCTCCCGAGTGGTGTTCTGAGCCTCATCAAGAATAATAAAGCTATCATCCAGCGTTCTGCCGCGCATATATGCAAGGGGCGCTACTTCAATACAGCCACGCTCCTGATATTTCTGAAAAGTCTCCGGCCCGAGCATTTCATACAAAGCATCATAAAGGGGGCGCAGATACGGATCCACCTTGTTTTGCAAATCACCAGGCAAAAAGCCCAGCCGTTCACCTGCCTCAACCGCAGGTCTTGTTAGAATGATCCGGTTAATGCTGCGTTCCCGGAATGCAGCCACCGCTGCAGCAACTGCCAAATATGTCTTGCCCGTGCCGGCAGGGCCTACACCGATGGTCACCGTATTACTCTGGATGGCACGCATATATGTTTGCTGACCCACAGTTTTCGCCTTAATGGGTTTTCCCTTGGCAGTAATACAGACAACATCCTTGGCCATTTTCTGCACAAGCGCTTCATTGCCCTCCTGCACAAGGGTGATGAGATAGCGAACCCGCTGCTCATCAATGACCTCACCCTTTGCCGCCAAAGACAAAAGCGCTTCCAGAGTTCTAACCGCCTTGTCCGTCTGCTCGGCAGAACCGGAAACCTTCAATTCCGTTCCGCGGTTTACAATGGTAACGCTAAGGGCCTGTTCAATACGCTTGATATTCTCATCAAAAGAGCCAAAAACCGCGATCAGGTCTTCCACTCTTTCTGCATTTACACTACGTTCCGTTCCGTTTTCCATCTGGTGTAACAATCTCCTCCTGTTGTACTCTGCCGATCATTTCCCGACAGGAATAGCTGCCGGAAAGAGCCAACGCCCCATCCAAGGCATCCCATGATTCCTCACAAGACAGTATCTCTCCTGCAATCATGCGCTCAGCCAAATACGCCTTTGCTTGGGTGGAAAGCTGCTGAGCAAGCACGTCCTGATCCTTAGCGGCTTCCTCCGTTTCATAGACAATATATGTCTCCGTTATCAGGTAAATCGGAAGTCTCCAGCC
Source organism: Faecousia sp. (assembly GCA_045532105.1). Classification (GTDB taxonomy): domain Bacteria; phylum Bacillota; class Clostridia; order Oscillospirales; family Oscillospiraceae; genus Faecousia. The sequence goes on along the minus strand of JAZSFE010000002.1, from coordinate 30,719 downwards.
ACCGGGCAGAGTCAAATAAGATTCTGCATACATTTTATCACAACTTGCATCCAAAATTCCACTAGAATTTGAGAAATTTATACGCTTTTTTCCGATGACAACGCTATATTTTTTAATTATCTCCTTTTTTTCAGTTTTTTTACAGTAATCCGCAAGACCCAAAAGCTGCAATTCCCGGCGCGTGCGGGCATAGACTTCCCCTTGTGCCTGAGTGGCGCGAATGGAAATGCCGCAATCTGTATACCCCGAGATCAAAATCTGGCCTTTTTTAACCGCCTGTCCCGGTTGGCACAAGAGATTCCCCTTTGTTGCAGTACAGCTTAAAATAACACCGTCACAGGAAGATACAATGCTGCTGACTCCGGTCGATGACTGCGCCGTCTCCTCGGTCTCCCGTTCCCGCACGGTGATCACTGCAACGCATCCATTGGTATTCACCCCCGCCCACTGCAGCTGTGGCATAGCCTCCAGCAATGCGTTTTTCATTTTTTCACTTCGTACATCTTTTCTTGATGCGCCAAAAGTAATCCCCGCCTGAGCCGCCTTTTCCAAAATCAGATTTGCTGGAACAACGCGATTCCCCTCAATTTGAACAAACAAAACCCTTGTGGGCAAATAACATGCAAGCAACAAAATAATAGCAATCCCACCAACCAGGGCAGGTCTGCTAAGAATTCGTTTGATCTTCCAATAAATCCCGGATTGACCGATTACCTTGACCCTTTCCCCTCTTTTGTTTGCAATTTTAACCAGCCTTCTATAGTCCTTTCTATGAACCACCACATTGGCTGTAAATTCGTTTTGCACGCAGCACTGCTGCAATGTAATTCCCGACATAGACAATGCAGTGAACATCCCCGGAATGTCAGCACTGGTTAGCTCTATCCCAATCATACCGGCCATAGAACTCCAAATATCCATTACCTGCACCCCCTGTCTAAATGCACACTGTCTATTTTTCCTGAAATGATCAACTGTCCCTTGATCATCCTTGTTAAAACGAGATTCGTTCCACAAACGCAAATTTGCCCAAACTTTACCTTGACCCTTATTTTCTCAGTACTATATTCCGTTACGCCACAATGCTGTTCAATGAGAACTCTTGAATCCCCAGCAATCTCTACCAGCGGCAGTCCAGGATACGGCTCATCCACAATACTGGCTGTCCCCAAAATCTTCTCCCAAACATTATAATTGTCACGCATGCACACGCCTCCTTTTTCCAAAGATATGCGCGCGCAGTGATGTTATTGCGGATTTCAGCATAGATTCTTGTGAGGTGAAGAAACATGAGAAAAAACATGACATGGATTCTATCGGCTACAGGAATGCTGATGCTGATACTGGACACAAAGACAGCTATTTTAGGCGCAAAAGATGCCATATCCTATTGTTTGCTCATTGTAATCCCATCTCTTTTTCCCTTTTTTATGCTCTCTGTGTTGCTCACAAACAGCATTTCCGGAGGATCATCATTTCTGCGGCCGCTTTCAAAATTATTCCGTATTCCAAAAGGAAGCGAATCCCTGTTTCTTATCGGACTACTTGGTGGTTATCCCACCGGAGCACAAGCCATAGCTGAAAGCTATCAGAATGGAGGGCTTACAAAACAACAGGCAAAGCGAATGATGGGATTTTGCAGCAACGCAGGCCCGGCATTTTTGTTTGGTATGATCGGACCGTGCTTTCAAAACAAACTCATTCCGTGGTTCCTGTGGGGAATACATATATTTTCTGCCGCTTTAACCGGCATGCTCCTCCCGGGCGGTACAAAAACACAAATTATGCCCTCAGGGAGGAAGAACATTTCCGTAAACTCAGCCTTTAATCGATCGCTGCGTATTATGGCTGGCGTTTGCGGATGGATCGTGCTGTTTCGGGTCATTATCACTTTTTTGCAGCAGTGGATCTTGTGGCTATTTCCGGAAATCCTCCAATACGGCATCATCGGTGTGCTGGAACTTGCAAATGGCTGCAGCTTTCTGCCGCAAATCAGCAGTGATAGTATGCGTTTTCTGTTGTGCAGTGGAATTCTGTCCTTCGGCGGCTTGTGTGTCGCAATGCAAACATACACAGCAACCGGTCCTATTGGCCTAGGTATGTATCTGCCTGGTAAATGTATGCAGAGCCTATTTAGTCTTTGGCTTGCTGCACTGGTGCAAATCCCCCTCTTCCAGTGCAATTACGTACTATTTTTGTGGATATCACTTCCCGTAGGACTCATTTTCCTTATAAATTTCAAAAAAAGGATAGCATTTCGTAAAAATATCGTGTATAATAAGGCAAAATCCTTGCAGGAGGCGTGAATATGCTGTTCAGAAAGAAAATACAAAAATCATGCGCATATTGCGCCCATGCGGTAAAGCTCGACGATGAACAGGTGCTTTGCATGAAGCGGGGCGTGGTCGCTATTGACCGCAAATGCCGAAAATTTGAGTATGACCCACTTAAGCGAATCCCCACAAAGCAAAAAGCTTTAGATTTTGACAAATACGAAAACGAAGATTTTTCTCTATAATAAAACAACCGGAGAGCAGCTGCTCTCCGGTTGTTCTTTTTATTGGATCATATCAAGAAATTGTGCTTCACTCAGGATTGGGATCCCCAGTTCTCTTGCCTTCCGCTCCTTAGAACCGGCATTCTCGCCCACCACAACATAGGTGGTCTTTTTGGATACAGAGCCGGATGTTTTGCCGCCGAAAAGCTCGATTTTTTCAGACGCTTCTTCTCTGGTGAACATGCTCAGTGCACCCGTCAGCACAAAAGTCATGCCTTCAAAACGGCTGTCCGTCAGCTGACGTTTGCTCTCAAAATTCACACCCGCCTGCCGCAACTTTTCAACCATATTCTCCGATTGTGGCTGATGAAACCAATCCACGATGTTTCTTGCAGTCACAGCTCCCACATCTGGTATTTCTGTAAGCTCCTCCAGCGAAGCATTTCGAAGCGCATCCAAATTTCCAAACTGCGCTGCCAAAACCTTACCGGTTTTCACACCAACCTGCCGGATACCCAGCGCATAGATCAGCCTGCTTACATCAGCATCCTTGCTTGTTTCAATGGCCGAAAGGAGCTTTTTCGCAGCAGTGTCGCCTTTTTGCCAAAGGCTCTTCATTTCATCCAGCGTTAAATAATAAATATCTGCAGGCGAATGAATGAGATCGCGCTCCATCAATGCCTCAACTATGGACGGGCCAAGACCCTCAATATCCATAGCATCCCGGCTGACAAAATGGGCAATGTTTCTACTCAGCTGTGCAGGGCATTCAGCGCCGGTACAGCGCAAAAATGCACCGTCTTCATCCTGAACCACCCCGGCGCCGCAAACCGGGCATACGCAAGGAATGCGGTACGGCTCTGTGCCAATGGGACGCTTTGAAAGATCAACTTCCAAAATCTCTGGAATGATCTCACCCGCCTTACGGATCAGAACAGTATCGCCAATACGAATGTCACGTTGTGAAATAAAATCCTGGTTGTGCAAAGTCGCATTAGTTACCGTTGTGCCTGCTAAACGAACAGGCTTTACAACAGCTTTGGGCGTCAAAACACCCGTTCTGCCCACCTGGATCACAATATTTTCCACCACTGTTGGCTTGATCTCAGGTGGATACTTATATGCCACCGCCCAACGGGGACACTTTGCTGTTGCACCCATGCGCTCACGCTGAGACAGGTCATTGACCTTAATCACAGCACCATCAATATCGCAGGTCATCTGCTCCCGCTGCTCGTTTATTTCCATGACCCGGTCAATAATTGCCTTGGTTTCAAAAAGCAGCGTTGACGGGACGACCTTAAATTTCAGATCTCGCAGATAATCAAGACTTTCCTTATGGGAAGAAAACTCCACCCCATCGGCAAGCTGCACATTAAAAATCAAAATATCCAAACCCCGCTTGGCAGTGATCTTAGGATCAAGCTGCCGCAATGAACCCGCCGCTGCATTTCTGGGGTTGGCAAAAAGAGGTTTTCCCTCAGCCTCCTGATGCGCGTTCAGAGCCTCAAAACTCTTCTTCGGCATAAACACCTCGCCACGGACGATGAGTCTGCTGGGCGCCCCCTCAAGCTTCATGGGAATAGAGCGAATGGTACGAAGATTCTCAGTAACATCCTCTCCAACAACACCATCGCCACGGGTTGCGCCTCGGACATAGATACCATTTTCATATTCCAGCGCTACAGACAGACCGTCAATCTTCGGTTCTACAGAAAACTGAGAATCCGGCTCTGCCTGCTTTGTCTTCTCCAAAAATTCCTCAAGCTCCTCAGGAGAAAACACATCCTGTAGGCTCATAAGAGGAACAGCATGGGTATACTTGTCAAATTTACTCAGGGCTGCGCCGCCCACCCTCTGCGTGGGTGACTCCGGTGAGATCAGATGGGGATTTTCTGCTTCCAGTTCCTCCAGCTCCCGAAGCAGGCGATCGTATTCAAAATCCTGCATTTTGGGATCATCCAGAACATAATACTGATAATTGGCCTGGGAAAGGATCTGAGTAAGCTCCTGAATTCTCTCTTTCGCTTGCATAATTATCCTCCGGTCTGAAAGAATGTATCCGGCACTTGGCCGACAATAATGGTTTCTGCAACAACAACCTGGCTGGTAACAGTAAAGCTCTCTGCCCTGCCCAACACCAATATGGTCACATCCACTACAATATCCATAGTCAATTGCTGAAGAGTCTGGTTGATCCCTGCCTCTGTAAAAGAGCTGTAAAACGAAGCATCAGAATTTCGAATGGACATGATGTGCACAGGAATGGCTGGGCCTCGCCCAGAGAAAAATTCTGTTAGGAAAAGGCTGCCCAAAGGTATGCCGATATCGCTGGTATCCAACGCCAAAATATCATCATTTATGATATTCAAAATATCGGTTTTCAACCGGTTGACCTCACTCATATTTGTTTTCAGTGCGGTGATCCGGCCATCAAGATCTTTTTCGAAGTAAACGATCCGGTCGTATTGGATATTCCCGGTTTCGATCTGCTTATCAATGGCATCATTGATAAGATCCGACGTGGAATTTTTCACCTGTGTTTCCGCCAACGAGCGAATCGTCCCATGATAACGGCTGCGGAAAAACAATAATGCCAACGACGCTGCTATAAGAAGCAGTCCGATCATTCGTAGCAATCGTTTCAATCCTCTCACCATAGAATCACCTCTGACAATTCTATGATAAGAAACCGCCAAAATTACAGCTTTTTCATGTGCACGGATGCGGTTTTCGCCATAAGTTTCTTGGTGCCGATAGCATCAAACGCGATCTCCAGCAATGCATCGCTGCCAAGGTCCATTACAGACAGCACCATACCTTTACCAAATGCCGTATGGTTTACCATATCACCCTTACGAAGGTGCAGGAAATCCCCCGACTTTTTGGTAGTTGTGGCTGTGGATGTAAAGTTAGTCTTTGCAGGCGTCTGTAGCCGGAAAGAAGTTACGGAACTGCGGGAATAATCAGAAAACTGCATAGGTGTCTGATACCCACCCTTAAATTCTACCTCGCTCTGAGGGAGCTCCTGTAAAAAACGGGATCTCATGGATGCAGAGGTTCTGCCGTACAGCATACGCTGTCTGGCATGAGTGATGGTCAGCAGCTTCTTGGCTCTTGTAATGGCAACATAGCAGAGCCGACGTTCCTCCTCCATCTCCTCATGTTCACCGATGGCACGCATACCCGGGAAAAGGCCTTCTTCAAAACCAACAAGGTACACATTGGGAAACTCAAGGCCCTTAGATGCGTGCATCGTCATCATAACCACAGCATCATTATCCTCATTGTAATTGTCAATATCCGTATAAAGCGCGATCTCCTCCAGGAAGCCGGAAAGGCTGGGAGTTTCCTGATTTTGCATATAGGACACAATGCTGGACTTTAGTTCCTTGATGTTTTCCAGGCGCGCACGATTATCTTCCGTATCCTTAGACTTCAGCATTTCTTCATAGCCGCTTCGGATCATGAGTTGTTCGTAAAAATCCGGCAAACTCATTCCGTCATCCAACATTGCGGAAAGCTCTTCAATCAAGCCTGTAAACTGCAAAAATTTCTCCGCAGGTTTTTCCAGAGGTGCATAAGATCTTGGATCAGAGATCACAGAATAAAGAGGCTTCCCCTCAGCTGCTGCCAAACGCTGAGCCGTTTCCACGGATTTGGGGCCCAAACCTCTTGGAGGATTATTGATGATCCGCTCCAATCTCAAGTCATCGGCACGATTGTTAATGACCCACAAATACGCCAGCATGTCCTTAACTTCTGCCCGATCAAAGAATCGGGTGCCGCCAATGATCCGGTACGGGATACCGTTTCGCTTCATTGCGTATTCCAAGGCATTGGACTGAGCGTTTGTTCGATACAAGATAGCATGATCCTTAAAATTCTTACCCTTGGTGAGCTTCATGATCTGCCCGGCCACATAATTGGCCTCAGCGCTCTCATCCGAAGCCTCGTAAACGGTAATGGGTTCACCACCGTTATTCGCTGTCCACAGCCGTTTGCCCTTTCGGCCAAGGTTGTGCGCGATCACCGAATTGGCCGCATTCAAAATAGATTGCGTAGAACGGTAATTCTGCTCCAAACGGATAAGCCGTGCGCCCTTGTACTGTTTTTCAAAATTCAGGATATTTTCTATGGTCGCACCGCGGAATCGGTAAATACTTTGGTCATCATCACCCACAACGCAAATATTTTCGTACCCTCCTGCAAGCAAGCTGGTAAGCAAATACTGCACATGGTTGGTATCCTGATACTCGTCCACCAATACATAGCGAAATTTCCGTTGATAATAGGCGCGAATATCGTCATGATCCTGCAAAAGCTTTACTGTGAGCAGAATAATATCATCAAAATCGAGGGCATTGTTTTCTTTCAACTGCGTCTGATAACGTTGATACGCCTTGGCGATAGGCAGCAGTTTCATCTCATTTACATTCTGAGCTCTCGCAAGAAGTTCGTCCGGGGTCACCATACGATCCTTTTCCCTGCTGATAATGCTCAGTACATATTTCGCGGGGAATGTCTTATCATCAAGATTCATGTCCTTAATGATCTGCTTCATTACCCGTTCGGAATCTGCACTGTCGTAAATGGTAAAGCTGCGGGTATACCCCAGCCTATCAATATCCCGACGCAAAATCCGGCAGCAAGCAGAGTGAAAAGTCATGGCCCAAACATCCGATGCTTCCGGTCCAACTTGGGTAATCAAACGCTCTTTCAACTCATTTGCCGCTTTGTTTGTAAAAGTGATTGCCAAGACGCTCCAGGGCGAAGCCGGCTCCAATGCACAAAGCAGATCTGCTCTGTGCCGATCAAAATCAGACATGGGCTCATGCAGTGATTCAAGAAAAAAAACATCCTCCTCCGTAACCGTGTCCGGAATCAGATTGCTGTCACTTCCGCAGCCAAAACGCAGCAAATTGGCGATTCTCCGGATCAGGACCGTAGTCTTACCGCTGCCTGCACCCGCAAGCAGCAAAAGAGGCCCATCGGTAGTCAGAACCGCCTGTTTCTGCATATCATTCAAATCAGAAAATTGCCCGGCAATGAACTTTCGCCGGGCATTCAAAAAACGAATCTCAAATTCTTCCGTCATAACTGCACCCGTCTTTATAAGATGGGTCTATTATATCGCATTTTGCCGAAAAGGTAAATAGGAAATTGCAATTCTATCGCAAAAGCTCACGCAAAGAAAGAAGCGCTTTCTTTTCGATTCTTGACACCTGAACCTGGCTTACTGAAAGCACTCTGGAAACTCGTTCCTGGGTCAATCCATGGAAATATCGAAGGTTAATCACCAGCGCCTCTCTTTGGGGCAGTTTCTCCACTGCTTGTCTCAGAGAGATCCTCTCCACCAGCTTTTCTTCGGATTCCGTATCGGTCAAAATGTTTTCAAGAGAAAAACCATCCTCTCCGGTCTCCCTCTGAATGGATTCCGTGGCAGCAGTTGCTGTTTCCGCAATGGCGATCTCTTCTGGCGACAAGCCTGTATGCGCAGAAATTTCCGAAACGGTTGGCTCTCGACCAAATTGCAAGGTCAAGTGATTTCTCGCGGTTTTAATGGTAACCGATTGCTCCTTCAGTGTCCTCGATACCTTAATGACCCCATCGTCCCGTAGGAATCTGCGAATCTCACCGGCTATCTTAGGAACAGCATAGGTAGAAAACTGCGTGCCATACTCCAGATCAAAGCCCTCGACTGCCTTCAAAAAACCAAGGCAACCAAGCTGATACAGGTCATCGCTGTCCGCCCCTCTGCCCAAGAATCTCTTGGCAACCGACCAAATCAGACCGGAATTTTCCGTCACCAAACGTTCCGCTGCCTGCTTGTCCCCTGACTGTGCGCAGCGGATCAATTCTAAAACGGTACTCATTTACGCCGTTGAAGCCTGCGGCGCATATGTACCGTAGTTCCCTTTCCCGGCTCCGAGGTCAGCTCAAAATTGGTCATAAAGCTTTCCATAATTGTGATCCCCATACCACTACGGTCAGCACCGCCTGTGGTAAACATAGGTTTTTTCGCTTGTTCCACATCGGAGATTCCAACACCCCTATCCTTAACAACAATGTCCAGAACATTGTCTTTTAGGATCCTGCAGCGCAGAATAATAACTCCAAGTTCTGTAGGATAGGCATGGACAATGCAGTTGGTCACTGCTTCGGAAACTGCCGTACGAATATCTCCCAACTCTTCAAGAGTTGGATCCATTTGCGCTGCAAAGCAGGCAACCGCAGACCGGGCAAAAGCCTCGTTGCATGACTTGCTTGGAAATTCTAAAATCATATAGTTATCAAATTTCATGATGCCGCCTCCTTAATTTCAACGATCTTGTCAATTCCTGATGCCCGAAATACCTTCATCGGCTGCTGACAAATGCCGGAAAGCACCAGCTTTCCTTCAATTTGCGTCATGCAGCGAAGTGCATTAATCACCACTGCAATACCGGATGAATCCACAAAGCTCACATCTGCAAAATCCAAAACACACACCTCCGGTGTATAGGCCTCTATCTTCCCGGAAATCGCTTGAATGTAGGCTTTTGCACAATGATGGTCAATCTCACCGGTGAGTGCCACCGTTAAACGTCCGTTTTCCAGGAAACTGGTAAACTGCATATTTATTCCTCCTTTTTTCAATTACACAGATAGTATAAAAAGGTTGTTATGGTTTTTCCTGTCGCAATCGGGATGTCATAAAAAAATGGCGTAGTGTCAGTAACACTACGCCAAAATTTCATTTCATTATCCCAGCTTTTTCATTGCCTCTTCGCTCTGTTCCAGCTGTGCGATCAGGTCTCGCGTCTTTTGTGCTTTTTCCTTTTCGGCAGCAACAACCGCTTCCGGAGCACGGGACACAAAGCCTTCGTTGCTAAGCTTGCTTTCGAGGCCTGCAAGGAATTTGCGGTTCTTATCCAATTCCTTGGAAATGCGTTCCAGCTCCTTGGCAACGTCCACAAGCTGACCCATGGGAATATACAGCTTTGCATCGGCCGTTGCGCAGGTAACCATACCATCAAGATTCTCAGGTTCCTTGTCCAACATGGTAACGGAATCGGCATAAGCAAGCCGCTGAATAAAGCCCTCGCCCTCCACAAAAATCTGAGGCTTTGCTGTCAGCACATACAAGGCCGCTTTCTTGGAAGGAGGCACATTCATCTCGCTTCTGCGGTTACGAATGGCACGAATGGCGTTCATAACAGATTCCATCTGCGCCTCTTCCGCCTTAAATGCCAGATACTCGCTGTATGCAGGCCAATTTGCCACAATCAAGGCAGCTTCATCATGAGGCAAGCTCTGCCAGATCTCCTCTGTGATAAAGGGCATGAACGGATGCAGCAAACGCAGAATCTGATCCAGAACATAAACAAGCACGCTGATTGCGGATTCTTTTCTTGCGCTATCCTCAGAATACAATCTTGCCTTGGTCAGCTCGATATACCAGTCACAGTAGGTATCCCAAATGAAATCATAAATCTTCTGGATGGCAACACCCAGCTCATACTTTTCCATATTCTCCGTGACTTCAGCGATCAGGGTATTCAGCTTGGAAAGACACCACTTATCCGCGATCTCAAGGCTGTCAATGTGCGGCAGCTTATTCACAGCGCCCTCAGAAAGGTTCATGAGAACATAGCGGGAGGCATTCCACAGCTTATTTGCAAAATTCCGCATTGCCTCGCAGCGCTCCACATAAAAACGCATATCGTTTCCGGGAGAGTTGCCGGTGATCATATTCATGCGAAGTGCGTCGCAACCGAATTTCTCGATCATCTCCAGAGGGTCAATGCCGTTGCCTAGAGATTTGGACATCTTTCTGCCCTGGTTATCACGAACCAATCCATGGATCAGCACCGTGTGGAAAGGTGTCTTTCCGGTGTGCTCACATCCGGAGAAGATCATTCTCGCTACCCAGAAGAAAATAATATCATAGCCGGTAACCAGAACATCTGTAGGATAGTACTTCTTGAAATCGGCATCATCCGTATTCGGCCAGCCAAGGGTCTCAAAGGGCCACAGAGCGGAGCTGAACCAGGTATCCAGCACATCCTCTTCCCGGGTGATATTCTTGCTGGCGCAATGGGCGCACTGGGTAGCATCCTCGTGGGAAACTGTGATCTGTCCGCAATCCGCACAGGTCCATGCAGGAATCTGATGTCCCCACCAAAGCTGCCGGGAGATGCACCAGTCGCGAACGTTCTCCATCCAGTTAAGATATGTTTTGGTAAAGCGCTCCGGCACAAATTTGGTCTCGTTTTCCTTAACCACGCGAATGGCCTCTTCCGCCAGAGGTTTCATCTTTACAAACCACTGTGCAGAGATAATAGGCTCAACATCCTTGTGGCAGCGGTAGCAAGTGCCAACATTGTGAGCATGATCTTCCACCCTTACCAAATATCCGCCGGCTTCCAGATCCTCCACGATCTTCTTACGGGCATCATAACGATCCATACCCTCATAACAACCTCCAAGAGCATTGACCTTGCCGTTGTCATCAAGAACCCGGATAACCTCCAGATTATGCCGCAGACCAACCTCAAAGTCGTTGGGGTCATGGGCGGGGGTCATCTTCACGCAGCCGGTACCAAATTCCATCTCGGCATAATCGTCGGCAACAATGGGAATTTCCTTATTCACAAGGGGCAAAATGACCTTCTTGCCCACAATATCCTTGTAACGCTCGTCGTTGGGGTTGACGCAAACGCCGGTATCTCCCAGCATCGTCTCCGGCCGGGTAGTTGCCACAACAACCTCACCGCTGCCATCAGCCATGGGATAACGAATATGCCACAGATGGCCGGGCTTATCCACATATTCCACCTCTGCATCAGAAAGAGCCGTCACACAGTGCGGACACCAGTTGATGATCCGGCTGCCCTTATAAATGAGACCCTTTTCATACAAAGATACAAACACTTCACGCACAGCCTTGGAACAACCCTCATCCATGGTGAAGGCAGCGCGATCCCAATCGCAGGATGCGCCCAGCTTCTTCTGCTGGCTGACAATACGATTACCATACTTATGCTTCCAATCCCACACGCGCTCCAGGAACTTTTCCCGGCCGAGATCATAGCGGGTCAGGCCCTCCTTACGGAGCTCCTCCTCCACCTTGATCTGAGTAGCAATGCCGGCATGGTCCACACCGGGCACCCACAAAGTATCAAAGCCCTGCATACGCTTAAAACGAATGAGAATATCCTGCAGAGTCGCATCCATCGCGTGACCCATGTGCAGCTGACCTGTTACATTGGGAGGGGGCATCACAATGGTGAAAGGCTTGGCATCCGTCTTGCCGTTCGGCTTAAAATACCCACCTTTTTCCCACATTTCATAGATCTCAGACTCCACCTGCTGGGGTTCATAGACCTTGGGCAGTTCTCTTGCCATAAATTACACTCCTTTACAAAAAACGCCCTGAGCCATAAAGCTCAGGGCGAACAATTCCGCGGTACCACCTGAATTCCCGAAAAACGGGCACTCTTTGCGCTGTAACGGGCGATCCCGTTTCTCCCTACTTAGGTTCAGAAGAAAAGCTCAAGGGCGACAATCCGAACAAACCGTGCATCCTCACACCAACCGAATGCTCTCTGAAAGGGTTTTGGACGAAAACTCCCCATCAATGCCATTAACACGCCTAAATTATCATATTTTTACCATATTGTCAACTTGCATTTGCCAAAAAATCCCCTGGTTTTCTTGACGATACACAGAAATTGACATATAATATAGCAAATTATATTTGTGAGTTGATCAATATGAAATTATCCCTTATCATTCCCTGCTATAATGAAGCAGAAAATGTCATTGCGTTTCAAACTGCTGCAATAAAAGCATTTGATGGCTGCGGCTATGACTATGAGCTGATCTTCGTCGATGATGGCAGCCGGGACGCCACGCTTTTGAATTTGAAAAAGCTCTACGCACAGCAGGCCTGTCCCATGAAAGTCATCGCCCTTTCCCGAAACTTCGGCAAGGAATCTGCACTTTATGCCGGCTTGCAGCACGCAGAGGGCGAATATATCTGCTTCATTGATGCCGATCTTCAGCAACAACCAAGCATGGTACTGCAAATGGTGGATATTCTCAAAAAATCGCCTGAATACGATGTGGTTGCCGCATGCCAGGATCGCCGCGGGGAGAGCAAACTCCTGTCTTTTCTGAAAAAAGGTTTTTATGCCACCATCAACCGTCTTTCCGATGTATCGCTCCAATCCCATGCCAGCGATTTTCGCACATTCCGTAGGTGCGTCGCAGAGAGCATTCTCTCTATAGGTGAATATCACCGTTTTACCAAGGGCATTTTTGCGTGGGTAGGTTATTCCACCTGCTATCTCCCCTACACCGCCTCTCAGCGAAACTCCGGAGCCAGCAAATGGAGCCTTGGCAAGCTGACCGGCTATGCTATTGACGGGATCATCGGTTTTTCCACAAAACCCTTGCGCATTGCCACTTATACCGGTACGGCAACCGCTATCATTGCCCTGATCTATCTTGTTATTGTGGTTATGGAAAAGTTCACAAAGGGCATTAATATTCCCGGATACGCAACGATCATTGTGCTGATCCTGCTGCTTGGCGGAATTCAACTGCTTTGCATCGGCATTATTGGTGAATATGTAGGTAAGATCTTCGAACAAAGCAAAGACAGACCCATATATATTGCAAAGGAAATACTGGATTATACCAAGAAATAACGAAACAAGGGCTTCGGATATTCCGAAGCCCTTGTATTTTTTACTTATTCTTGTTAGCCTTAGCAGCCTTCTTCTCAGCCTTGGCCTTTGCCTTGGCTTCCGCGCGCTTCTTGGCTTCTTCCTGCTCTGCTTCCGCAGCAGAATCGTTGGTGGAAATAGACCACTTGGTCAGCTCCATACGAACCTGGTCGGCGCTGGTCTCGATCACGATCTTATCTTCCTTCACATTCACAATCGTACCGATAATACCGCCAATGGTGGTAATGCGGTCGCCCACCTTAACGGAGGAACGCATCTTCTCAGATTCCTTCTTACGCTTGTTCTCAGGACGGATCAAGATGAAATAGAAAACGCCGAGCATAAGCACCAGCATCAGAACGCTGCCGAGCAAACCATCGCCGCCGGTGGGTGTTGCTTCCAAAAACTGTAACATAAAGAAAACTCCTTTGTGTTTGATATTCGGGTTACATTATACCATCAATCTGTTAAAAAGCAAGAAAAAATTAGATCCTCTGGTCCAATTTAACAGAATATTCATTACGGAACTGTGCAAACGTCCCCTCTTCAATGGAATTTCTGATCTTTTCCAGAAGTTTATTGTAAAAATACAGATTATGCATGACTGCAAGGCGCATGGCCAGCATTTCTTCAGCCACAAACAGATGCCGGATATAGGCTCTCGAATATCTTTTACATACAGGACAGTCACACTTGGGATCGATGGGATTCTCGTCAAGCTGATACTTAGCATTTTTCAGGTTGATTGCTCCGTCCCATGTAAAAAGCCGGGCATGGCGGGCATTTCTTGCCGGCATAACGCAGTCAAAGAAATCAACGCCCCGGGCGACCGCCTCAATGATATTGCCCGGCGTACCCACGCCCATAAGGTAACGTGTCTTCTCTGCCGGCATATAAGGCTCCACCGCATCAATAATATCATACATCTGCTCTGCCGTTTCACCCACAGCAAGACCACCAATAGCATAACCGGGCAAATCCAGATCCGCAATTCGTTTCATATGGTCAACGCGAATATCTGCATATATGCCGCCCTGATTGATACCCCAGAGCATCTGCTGAGGATTGACCGTATCCGGGAGAGCATTGAGTCGGGCATTTTCCGCCTTGCACCGTTGGAGCCAACGGTAAGTCCTATCCACACTTTTCAGAACATAGTCTCTGGGCGCGGGATTTTCAATGCACTCATCAAAGGCCATGCAAATATCACTGCCAAGATTGGACTGGATCTGCATGCTTTCTTCCGGTCCCATAAATATTTTATGGCCGTCAATATGGGAGGAAAAATAAACACCCTCCTCCTTGATCCGCCGCAAGGATGCCAGCGAAAACACCTGAAATCCACCGGAGTCCGTAAGGATAGGACCATCCCAGGTCATAAACTTGTGCAATCCGCCCATTTCCCGAACGACCTTATCCGTAGGACGCAGATGAAGATGATAGGTATTGGAAAGCTCTACCTGACAGCCGATATTTTTCAGATCCTCTGCGCTCAGCGCACCCTTAATAGCGCCCTGAGTACCCACATTCATAAATACCGGAGTCTGCACAGTGCCGTGGGCGCAAGTAAATTCGCCACGGCGAGCCTTTCCGTCCATTTTCTTTAACTCAAACATAATAGCCTCTTCCTATCACAAAATAAGCATAGCGTCGCCGAAGCTGAAGAAACGGTAACGCTGCTGCACCGCTTCCCCATATGCATTCAATACATTCTCCCGTCCGGCAAATGCTGAAACAAGCATAACCAGGGTGCTTTCCGGCAAGTGGAAATTGGTGATGAGTCCATCCATAGCGCGGAACTCATATCCCGGGTATATAAAAATCTCTGTCCATTTGGACCTGGCTTCAAAACTGCCGTCAGGATTTGCAAGACTCTCAAGGGTGCGGCAGGAAGTGGTGCCAACACAGATGATCCGTCCGCCTTTGGCTCTGGTCTGATTCAAAAGCGCGGCAGTCTCCTCACTCATCATGCACAGCTCGCTGTGCATATGATGGGAAGCAATATCCTCCGCCTTTACCGGACGAAATGTACCAAGTCCCACATGCAACGTAACAAAAGCAGTGGATACACCCTTATCACGCACCTTTTGGAGCAATTCTTGAGTAAAGTGCAGTCCCGCCGTAGGAGCTGCTGCAGAACCGACTTCCCGGGAATATACCGTCTGATACCGCTCTTGATCCTGAAGCTCCGCCTTGATATAGGGCGGCAGCGGCATCTTTCCCAAACGCTCCAAGACCTCAAGGAAAATGCCTTCATAGCAAAATTCTACCACGCGGTTTCCGTCATCCAATATATCTGTAACCTTAGCTGTCAGTTCTCCGCCTCCGAAGATCACCTCATTGCCGATCTGCATTTTTCTGCCGGGTTTGCAAAGGCACTCCCATTTACGGTCGCCAAGATCTTTTAACAGCAAAACCTCCACAGCGCCGCCGGTGGGACGATGCCCCAAAAGTCTGGCAGGCAACACCCTGGAATCGTTCATCACGAGGCAATCCCCAGGTTGCAAATAGTCCAAAATATCATAAAAATGGCGATGATTCACCTCACCTGTTACGCGGTCAAGCACACAAAGGCGGGAACTATCGCGTTGCTGAAGGGGCGTCTGTGCAATAAGCTCCTCCGGCAGATCATACCAAAAATCATGAGTCTTCAAAATTAAGCCTCCAAAAATACCATTTATGCTATAAAATAGTATAACGGAACACAAAAGAATTTGCAACACATTTTGCATACTGGGAAATAGTAAGCAAAAACCGCCCAACGGCATAGAATGGCCGGGAGGGATGCACATGAATAAGCCGTTATTTACCGGCACTTGTACTGCCATGGTCACCCCATTTTTAGGTGATCAGATCAACTATCCCCTGTTGGAACTGCTTTTGGAACGACAGATCTCTGCAGGAATACCCGCCGTAGTAATTTGCGGCACAACCGGAGAATCGCCAACACTATCAGATAAGGAAAAAGAATCCCTTTTTCGATTCTCAAAATCTGTTGCGGGCAATAGAATGAAAATCATTGCCGGAACAGGGTCAAATGACACGAAACACGCAGTCGCGTTGAGCAGATGTGCGGAAAAATGCGATGCTGACGGAATACTGGTAGTAAGTCCATATTATAACAAAGCGACCTCGGAAGGTCTTTATCAACATTATAAACTTGTGGCAGATTCCGTCGATATTCCGGTCATCGTGTATAATGTTCCAACGCGAACGGGATTAGATATTCCCGTATCGGTATACCAAAGACTTTGTACCATACCAAATATCGCAGGTGTAAAAGAAGCGTCTGTGAGTGTGGATAAGATCCTGCAAATCAAAACATCCTGCAGAAATGATTTTTATATTTGGTCAGGAAATGATGATCTGACCGTGCCCACCATCTCAATCGGAGGGAAAGGTGTAATTTCAGTACTGTCAAACCTTTTCCCAGCACAAATGCAAGCCATGACCGAATCCGCACTCACCGAAGATTACAGCAAAGCTGCGGCACTGCAAAGAAGTCTATACCCAATAAGCAAACTTATTTCCCGGGAAATCAACCCTATAGGAATCAAAGCAGCCATGAAATTACAAGGCCTTGACTGTGGCGGGTGCAGATTACCCCTGAGCGAACCGACAGACGAGACTCTGAAAGAGCTGAAAAACTATTTTGCATAAGGAAAGCGCACCACCCAAGGTGGTGCGCTTTTTACTAACATTTAATCTTCAGTACTGAATGCCTCAAGGCCTTTCTTAACAGGAACTACGGAATCTCCGTGCTTAACAAAGAGCATGGTAACGAAAGAACCTGCCACAAAGAGCGCCGCATACGGGAACAAAACACCCATACCCAGCTTATCCATAAGGAAACCGGAGACCATAGGAGTCAATGTCTGTGCAGCCATGGACGCTGTGTAATAATAGCCGGTATACTTACCCACATCACCATCGGAGCAAAGCTCCACGACCATGGGAAAAGAATTAACATTGATGGTTGCCCAGGCGATACCTGCCAGCACAAAAATACCGATCATCAATGCGACAGGCGTCTGCGCAGTGACAAACTGCGCAAGGCCAAAGGCCACAGTCAGCAGCGCAACACCAATCAGGATCGCTTTCTTTCTGCCAATTTTGGAGGAAAGAATACCCACAGGCACAAAAGACACAATAGCAGCGCCAGTGCCGATCATCAATGTAATATTAAAGTCTGTGCCCAACAGGTTAGACGCATATACGCTATACTTACTGCTTACAGCGTTATAGCCAAAGTACCACAAAATGACAGATGCCAGAAGCAGGAGCAAGGAAGCTTTCTCGCCTTTAGACAGCTTACGCTTATTGGTATTCTCCTCAGCAGGTTCAGCATCTTGAAGCTCTGCAGATTCCGTCTGCATATCCTTGCACCAGGCAGGCTCTTTCACTTTCACCAGGAATACGATCAGAGCAATCAGCATCAAAGCCGCAACCGCGCCAAAATAACCTATGTAGCTCATCATCGCATTCTTGGGTGCATCTGTTGCAAACACCTTGCCCAGCACCAGCACCAAAATACCGCCCACGTAACCCATAAGGTTGATAATGGCATTTGCCTTACTGCGCATAGGCTTTGCGGTCACATCGGGCATAAGAGCCACCGCGGGAGAACGGAAGATCGCCATAGCGATCAACAGCAGCAGCAGAATACCAACAAAAAGGATCAGCGCCTGAGGATTTGAAGATGTGACCTGCCAGATATATGCTTGCCGTGCAGGTACAACATAATCCACATAGTCCTGATTCGTCACAGACTTACCATCCTCGTTGACGATTACGCTCTTAATGGCAACAAAATCCTCACGGGAGATCTCCTCAGAAAGGACGAAGTGCTCCTCTGTCAATGTGGCAGACTCCTTATTGGGCTTGACGATCTTTTCATCAGCCTGGCTGTCATAAATAATGCCCAAAGCAACAGGATCGTCAACCACAGAGACCTTTTCAATATTCTTAAGCTGCGCCATATCCGCAAAAGACAAAGCAATCAACAGGATCATGGCTGCAATGGTACCCGTACGAATAAAAGGTGTACGCCGGCCGCTTTTACCCTTGTGCTTATCAGAGAGCATACCAAAAAGTGGCAGCAAAAACAGAGCAAGGACATTATCCAAAGCCATGATCGCACCGGACCAAAACTGAGACATGCCAAATTTATTGGTAAGAATCAAGGGAATTATGCTGTCATAGGCCTGCCAGAATGCCAGAATCAAAAAGAATGCAAAGCCTACATAGATCGTGCGCTTATAATTCAGCTTCATAGGAAACCTCCCAATATATATGTGTAAATGGCAGGAATATTATATCGAATTTTGAAAAATATTGCAATATCTTATTAAAATACTGCCTTGTGGAATACTTTCTTGCCCTTGCGGATCTTAACGCCATCAACAAGCTGTTCCTGGGTAACTGCAAAGGAAATATCCCCTACCTTTTCATCATTAACAAAGACACCGCCCTGTTGCACCAGGCGTCTTGCTTCTCCGTTGGATGCAGCCAAGGAACAGGCAACCATAAGATTTAAGATTCCGATCTTGCCGTCTGTCAACTGTTCTGCGGTAATGGTAGTGGTGGGCATATTGGCATCATCACCGCCGCCGGTAAACAACGCTTTGGCCGCTGCCTGAGCCTTTTCTGCCTCCACCTCACCGTGCACAAGTTTGGTAAGCTCATAAGCAAGGATCTCCTTGGCAGTGTTCAACTGCGCATCTTTCCAAGAGTCCATCTCATTGATCTGCTCCAAAGGCAGGAATGTAAGCATACGAATGCACTTAAGAACATCAGCATCCTCCACATTTCTCCAATACTGATAGAAATCAAAAGGAGTAGTCTTATTAGGATCCAACCAAACCGCGCCCTTGGCGGTTTTGCCCATTTTCTTGCCCTCAGAATTCAGCAGCAGCGTAATGGTCATAGCATGAGCATCCTTACCCAGCTTGCGGCGGATCAACTCCGTGCCGCCCAGCATGTTGCTCCACTGGTCATTGCCGCCAAACTGCATATTGCACCCGTAATTTTGGAAGAGATAGTAAAAATCGTAGGACTGCATGGGCATATAATTGAACTCCAGGAAGCTCAAACCCTTTTCCATTCTCTGCTTAAAACACTCTGCACGGAGCATATTGTTCACAGAGAAACAGCCTCCGATCTCCCGGATGAAATCAACATAGTTAAGGTTCAAAAGCCAGTCGGCGTTATTCACCATCTGTGCCTTTCCCTCGCCAAACTCAATAAACCGCTCCATCTGCTTTTTAAAGCAATCGCAGTTGTGCTGGATGGTCTCCTGGGTCATCATAGAGCGCATATCCGTACGCCCGGAGGGATCGCCGATCATAGCGGTGCCGCCGCCAATCAAGGCAATGGGCTTATTGCCGGCCATCTGCAGACGCTTCATCAGACAAAGGGCCATGAAATGGCCAACATGCAAAGAATCCGCAGTGGGATCAAAGCCGATATAAAAAACAGCCTTGCCGTTATCGATCATTTCCCGGATCTCATCCTCGTTGGTCACCTGTGCAATAAGGCCACGGGCAACCAGTTCATCATAAAGCTTCATATCAATTCCTCCAAAAATAACAAAAACGCCCTCTGTCCATTAAGGACAGAGGGCGTATAATTACGCGGTACCACCTCTGGCTTAGGACCGTCTCACGGCGATCCCCTCAGGGCGTTAAAAACGCCAGCGCAATATCGGGCGCACCCGTTCTTCCCTACTAAGGTTCAGGAAAACCACTCCGGGAGGTATTTCATCGGGATCCCTGCTGTCTTGCACCTGCCGGCAGCTCTCTGGAAAGGACGGACCGATTACTTCTTCCCATCAACACGTTGTGCTCATTTTAACGAAAAACACATACTTTGTCAAGTTAATTTCCAACCTTCAGCATCTCTCGGGCGCTTTTCAAGGTTGTTTCCGTAATATTTGCGCCACCGATAATACGGGCAAGCTCTTGCATCCTGCCATCCGTGTCCAAAGGCGTAACTGTAGTATAGGTTCTACCTTCACGCTCAGACTTGGAAATCAATAGATGAATATCGCCCATGGCAGCAATCTGAGGCAAATGCGTCACACAAAGCACCTGCTTATTTTCAGCCACTTTGTGCAGCTTTTCGGCAACCTTTTGCGCGGCCCTGCCCGAAACACCGGTATCCACCTCGTCAAAGACCAAAGTGCAGATTTGATCCTGATCGGACAGTACATTTTTGATTGCCAGCATGATCCGGGCAAGCTCACCACCGGAGGCCACCTTACTCATGGGCTTTAGCGCCTCGCCTGCATTGGCGGACATATAGAACGCCACAGCGTCCGCTCCGCAAGAAGTCAGTTCCAGTTCCTGGAATTGGCAGGAAAACTGCACACGAGGCATATCCAGCTGCGCCAATTCTTCCAAGATACGCTCCGCCAAACGAACAGATGCCTGCTTCCGGTTTTCACGAAGAGCCAAAGCAGAATCCCATGCAGCAGCCTCAGCCTTACTCAACTGTCCTTTTAAGCGCTCCAGCTTATCATCTGAAAATTCGATCTCATCCATTTCCTGATGAGCATTTTCCAAATACTGCAAGATTTCGGCACAGTCCGCGCCATATTTTTTACGAAGGCGGTGGATCACATCCAACCGCGATTCGATCTGCTCCAATTCATCGGCAGAATATGCAAGATCGTCTCTTATGCTCCTAAGCTCCCGAGCAGTATCCTCAACCCGGTACACAAGATCAGTAAGCTGACTGCGCAGCTCAGAGTAACTTTCTGTATAACGCTCAAGACGGCTTAAGGCGCGCTCAGCCTGTGAGAGCATTGAAGATGCGCCATCGCTGTCATCTCCGCCGTAAAGGCACTCCACAGCCTCATAAATCCCATCAGAGATCTTTTCAGCATTCTGCAGAACCTTACGCCGCTCTTCCAGTGCCTCATCTTCACCAATCTTCAGGTCGGCCTTTGATATCTCATCGATCTGATAGCGCAATGTTTCCATGCGGCGCAGCTTTTCGCCCTCGTCCATAGAGAGCTTGCGAATTTCTATGCGCAAGTTCTCCACAGTATCAAAATGCGCCTTATATGTATCCCGCAACGCATGATTGCCTGCAAAATCATCAAGCAATTTCAAATGACTGGTCTCATCAAACAGCGAAGCAGAATCGTGCTGTCCATGGATATCGATAAGATGCTGTCCCAATTGGTGCAAAATAGAAACTGTAACCAGGGTGCCGTTGACCCGACAAACATTTTTTCCATCAAGATAAATATCCCGCTGGATCATGGTCTCGCTGTCATAGGGAACACCGTTGTCCTCAAACCAGGGGTACTCCGGCACATGGGTAAACACCGCACGCACAGATGCTTTCTCTGCCCCGGTGCGGATCATATCCCGATAGGCTCGTTGACCCAAAATTGCAGAAATGGCATCGATCACGATGGATTTACCAGCACCGGTCTCACCGGTGAGCACATTGAATCCCCGGTCAAAGGTAATGTCAGAGCACTCAATGACCGCAATATTCTCAATATGCAGCAAACTTAGCATTGTGCGCCCTCCGAAAAATTAATGAATCAAACTGCTGATCTCGCCGCAAAACGCAGCGGCTGCATTGTTATCACGCATGACAACCAAAACTGTATCATCGCCCGCAATACTGCCAACCACTACGCTCATGCCCATGGCATCAATGGCAGA
This sequence comes from Faecousia sp., assembly GCA_045532105.1. Lineage (GTDB taxonomy): Bacteria > Bacillota > Clostridia > Oscillospirales > Oscillospiraceae > Faecousia. Next base: position 8,826 of record JAZSFE010000002.1, on the reverse strand, counting down.
TGCTGCAGCAGAAGCAAGGCCCGGAAGCGTACGGATCACAATGAGATTCTGTGCATAGTCATACCCGGTAATGCACTCCCGGAAAATGGTATTGAGCTTGCTGGAGAATGTACCGCTCACCTCGTCTGTGGCGGCTGTGTAGCGGTATGTGCCGAAGCTTGTCAGCTCCTTAACAATGCGAAGCTCCTTAATATCCCGGGAAATGGTCGCCTGAGTACTGCGAAAACCAGCAGCCTGGAGCTGTTCCAATAACTGCTCCTGAGTCTCAACATTTCGATTGGAGATTATCTCCATGATCTTTGCCTGTCTTTGGCTTTTCATATCTGTAACCTCATTTGGAATTTATAAATTTCTGATTTAGCACATCGTAAAAGCTGCGATCTTTTAACCGAACAAGCCGGGTCTGCAGCGCTGAGGTCTTAATTGTGGCAACATCCCCCATATTCAGCCGCAAAGCCTTGCCTCCATCTACGCTTAAAAAAGCATTACGGCGGGCATTTCGGGTCAACTCCACAGTAATGACACGCTTTTCCGCTGCAACCATACTGCGGCTGGCCACATCATGAGCACAAATGGGAGTGATAAGAATATTATGTGCCTCCGGCTCCACAATGGGGCCTCCGGCAGACAAGCTATATGCAGTAGAACCGGTGGGGGTAGCAATGATCACACCATCACCGCCGCACTCCATAGCCTGCACGCCATCGCATTTCACGCAAAGATGTACGATCCGTGCCACCGCACCTTTTGTGATAACCACATCATTCAGGCAGATGTCATGGAAAATAATATCTCTGTCCCGATGTACTGTAACATCCAGCATCATACGGCTATCGATCATAAAATCATCCTGGGCGATGCGCCGCAGCTGGTGAAGCTCCGAGGATTCTAGCTCTGCCATAAATCCCATCGTGCCAATATTGACACCAAGAATGGGGATGCCTGCCCGAGTCGCGGTCTTGGCCATATGGAGAATCGTGCCGTCACCGCCAAAGCAAACGATCATATCCGCAGTAGGCAATTCCCTATCCAATCTGGAAAACCGGAGATCTTTGGGAAGATCAAATGTCTTGTCTACCTCAAAGGGCAGGCAAAGCTTTACCTCCACACCGGCATCCGTAAGAATCTGGTAAGCCTCACGAACAGTCTGGAATCCCTTATCCCGATAAGGATTGGGCGTCAGTATTACTTTCTTCACAGGTATTCACCCCTTTAGCGTATCATGGGCATCTGCCACAACCTTTGCTGTATCAGGCACGATCGCCGGCACATCAGCAAGGGTCAGATGCCCCAAAAACTCAATATTTCCCTCCGGACCTTTTACCGGAGAAAAGGTCAAACCAAGGATCTTAAAATTCAGCTCCCCGGCCAATGCAACGAATTGGTCTAAGACCTCTTTATGGGTCTCGGGATCTCTGACCACGCCTTTTTTGCCCACTTTTTCCCTGCCGGCTTCAAATTGGGGTTTGATCAGACAGAGAACCTGACCACAATCCTGCTTCAGCAATTTCTGGATGGTGGGCAATACGATCTTTAAGGAAATGAAGCTCACATCTACCACGGAAAGATCCAAAGGCTCACCTAACTGCTCAGGGGTTACATAGCGGATATTGGTGCGCTCCATGACCACCACCCGGGGATCAGAACGAATCTTCCAGTCCAGCTGACCGTAACCCACATCAATGGCAAACACTTTCTTCGCGCCCTGCTGCAGCAAGCAGTCCGTAAAACCACCGGTAGATGCACCGGAATCACTGCAAACATAACCTTCCGGAACAACACCGAAATCACGCAAAGCCTTTTCAAGTTTCAATCCACCCCGGCTGACATACGGACAAGTATCTCCACGCACCTCGATCTCAACCGTTTCCTCATAGGAAATACCGGGCTTATCTGCCTTTTGTCCGTCCACATACACCTGACCCGCCATAATGATCGCCTGGGCCTTAGCACGGGTAGGCGCAAACATACGTTCTGTCAGAAGCACATCCAAACGCTTTTTAGTTTTCAATTTGGTGTACCTCCAAAATTTTCTTCGCTACGGACTTGGCATCAAGACCGCAATGGGCATACAATGCCGGAATACTGCCGTGGGTAACAAACTTTTCACCAAGATCAAAACCGGTAACCTTGCAATGACGGCCGTCACTATTCAACGCAGCGCATACCGCCTGGCTGATACCGGAACCGGACATAGTCTCCTCAATGACAAATACATCGGTACAATCCCCCAACTGCGCACAAAGCTCACGCACAGGCAGAGGCTGTACACTACGCAAACGAATCACAGATGCCTCAACACCATGTTGAGACAGCAGCTCCGCTGTCTGCATAGCAGTCTCCAATACTGTACCGTAGCAAATCAGCGCAACATCCGAACCTGCACGATGGCAGCAAACAGAGTTGCAGGAATTTCCCGAATTTTCATATGCCTTGCAACTGCCGTCACCGCCCCGGGGATAGCGAATGGCAACAGGCCCATCCTGCTCCAGAACTGCCCAGCGAAGCATACGGGAAAGCTCATCACAACTAGCAGGACACAGCACTGTCAGACCGGGAATCTGCCTTAAATACCCCACATCAAACACGCCATGATGGGTCTCCCCATCTTCCCCTACAAGACCAGCTCTGTCTACAGCAAATACTACATGATTTTTGAGTATCGCAACATCCTGCAGCAGTTGATCGAAACCTCGCTGCAAGAAAGTTGAATACAGCGCAACCACAGGGATCATCCCCTGCTTTGCAAGGCCGCCGGCCATAGATACTGCATGCTCTTCCGCAATGCCTACATCAAACAGGCGTTTGGGAAACTTTTCACGAAATTCCAGCAGACCTGTACCACCGGGCATTGCCGCAGTAATAGCACAAACCCTGGCATCTTCCTGAGCAAGACGAATCATCTCGGTGCCAAAAGCATCCGAAAAGGTTTGGCCCCCAGACTTCTTAACAGTTCCGGAAATGGGGTCAAATTTACCCACACCGTGAAACTTCGACGGTTTTTCCTCTGCATAAGAATATCCGCGTCCCTTTTGGGTCAGCACATGAACCACCACCGGCCTTCTCATTTGCTTTGCAACCTGCAAAACACGAACAAGCTCCGGAAGATCATGCCCATCAACTGGCCCAATATAAGAAAGTCCCATGCTTTCAAAAATCGTAGTGGGCAGCAAAAAGCGCTTCAGACGATTCTTAACACGCTGAGAAAATCGGTAAAAACGAACGCCGCCGGGCAGCTTCATCAGCAATTTACGGTACCCCAGTTTCATACCAAGATAGCTGCCCTTGGTACGCAGCATGGAAAGACGCCGCGCCACACCACCAACATTGCGGTCAATGGACATCTCGTTATCGTTGAACACAATAACCATAGGTTCATCGCTGTCCGCTGCGTCATTTAATCCCTCATAGGCCATACCGCCGGTAGTCGCTCCGTCACCGATCAGCGCCACAATATCATGGTTTTGACCCAATAGGGTACGCGCCCGGGCCATGCCTAAGGCAATGGAAACCGAGCTGGAAGCATGACCTGCCACAAAAGCATCCGTCGCACTCTCTGCAGGCTTGGGAAAACCCGCAATACCACCATACTGGCGCAATTCATCAAAATCCGCCTGGCGGCCGGTAAGCAGCTTATGCACATAGCATTGATGCCCCACATCAAAAACCAGGCGGTCAATATTGGTATTGAAAACAGTCTCGATGGCAACAGTCAGTTCCACAACGCCCAAATTTGAAGCCAAATGTCCACCGGTCTTGGAAACACGAGATACCAAAAATTCCCGAATCTCATCACAAAGCCGATTTTGGCCGTTATGATCCAACTGCACAAGATCATCGTGACCGTTAATTCTTTCTAAAATGCTCACAATGTCACTTAGCCTATCCTTCCATATCTTTCTTCTTGCGGCAGGGAAAATGGTGAAGCCGATAGATGAGCTTACCCACCATATGCACGATCTTCGTGCTGGAATTGACCGCAAAGCCTTTGCCAACGGCTTTGCCCCCCACCGTCAGACCGGCCGCAAAAGCTGACATCAGCAAAGTAATGACCTGCGGCCATGTAAATTCAAAATTAGAGATCACCTGCAAAGCGATTGTGGCAGATGCGCTGCCGGACACGACACCGCAAATATCGCCCACAACATCATTGCAAATAGAGCTGACGCGCTCGGCATTGCGTAAAAGCGCAATGGCCTCCTGAGCACCAACGACCTTCCTTGAGGCCATGGAATGAAAGGGTTTTTCGTCTGCGGAGGCCACAGCCATGCCGATAATATCAAACAGTATACCAAGCAAAATAATGATCAGAAGGATCACAAAGGCAACAGCCATGGAGCTGTTTTCCATAATGAGATCCGATATGAAGGATATAAATCCAGAGACGAAAATGGTGACAATAAAAATCGTCACCACCCAGCGGATTGTTCGATTGCGTGCTCGCTTATCAGCAGACGGGTCAGCCTTTGACACAGAGAAGATCCCCTTTATGTTTAATAAGAGACGGCGGCAAACAGGATAAATCTTACGGCTTAGGTCGGGTTGGTTTTCCCCGGACAGAACCTGCCGTTGCCGAACAGGCCGTTTCCGTTTCATCCATCCGTTCAGGTGTTGCCGATCCTGAATACCCGATTGCCACTTAGTCCGTACTGTAATCCCCTGTCTGCCCAGTTACGACAGCCTAGGTGTTTTCCACGACAGAATGAGCCATAATCTTAGCCTCTTTTGCAAGGATGGTTTCCAGAGGCGATGACGACAAAGACTGTGGCCACAGCCCTCGGTCGCCTGTTCCTCTTTCCCCGCATACTCACTCAAGGCAGGCTACACTGCACGCAGCACACGATTCTGTGCACCGCCTTGCAGGTTCATACCAGGCCCGTACGCGAAGCGGCTTCCAAACGTTGGAGTTCACAACTTCGTCGCACAAAACCAGGTCTCCACGGAAACCGGGTCGTATGCTCCATGCCATTGGAGCGCGCCCGGGATCCTTAACCCCCAGCACCCACCCTAAACTGGGCGTAAAAAGCAAGCACCAGGGACTTCATCGATGTGCCCTTCAAAGGATTTTTAGGCCCTTCCTGGAAAATGGGCATTCCGACTAGGATACTGCGCCGTCGGTTCAAATCATAGCATACTTTTCATGTATATACAAGTATATTTTCATAAAATGTATATTTTCTTAAGATTTCCCACCAGATATTCAAAATTTATCAATAAAATCCGGTTCTTCCGGAATAGGCTTTGTAACGCCGGTGCGCCGGGCCTTATCCAGGCCGCCGGCCATGTGCGCTTGCGGATCACCGGCAAATTTTGCCCTGTGAATAATATCCTCACCATATTTATCCCGCAAAGCATCTACCGTTTCATCCAACCTGAGCTTACGCTCGTATTGCCGGGGTGTCATATCCGAAAATAGATCAAACTGCTGATAAGCCTCCCCGGAAAGTCTGGTCATCTGTACCCCCAACTGACGAAGTGGTGTCTGCCCGTCCCAGGCTTCATCAAATACCCGGCAGGCAGCCTCAAAGATCTCCGTTGTAATATTGGTTGCCCCCGAAAGCATGGACTGATGCGAGCTATGGCTAAAATCCGCAGTCCTTTGATGCACGCTGATACAGCTGCCGCATTTTCCGTCCTTGCGCATACGGCTGGCTACAGTTTCGCACAGGCTCAACAAGACCTGGTGCGCTTGATCGTGCGTAACAACATCTGTTGCAGTGGTAACAGAATTTCCATACCCCTTATTTTCTGCAGGCTCCGGGGTCACCAGATCGGCATTCCTGCCGTTGGCAAAATGCCAAATAGTCTCCCCTTGCTTGCCCAAACGTTTCCGCAAAAGCTTTACATCCGTTTTTGCCAGATCGCCGATGGTATAGATACCCAGCATTTTCAGCTTTTTTTCTGTGGCTGCGCCCACTAAAAATAAATCCCGCACTGGCAGCGGCCACATTTTTTCTTCCATTTCCTCAGGAAACAGCGTATGCACCTTATTTGGTTTTTCAAAATCCCCTGCCATTTTTGCCAACAGTTTATTACTGGAAATTCCTATATTTACAGTAAACCCCAGTTCTTCCCAAATCCGCCGGCGCATTTTTTCTGCCGCAAGACGGGGAGCGCCCCAAAGATTCTCCGTACCTGTCATATCCACCCACGCTTCATCAATGGAATATTGCTCCACACAGGGACTAAACTCCCGAAGCATGGCCACAAAATGACGGGATGCCTCCACATACAAGCCGTAATCCGGTGGGACGATCTTTAGCTCCGGGCATTTTTCCAATGCCAAAAATAACGGTTCGCCTGTTTGGATCCCATATTTTTTTGCAGGTGTGCTCCTGGCTAAGATAATGCTGTGCCGGGATGCTTTATCTCCGGCTACCACCGAGGGAACATCCCGAAGATCCTCCGCCTCTCCAAGCACCTTAACCCGATATGCCGCCGACCAGCTTAGAAAAGCTGAATTGGCATCCACATGAAAAATAACCCGTTCTGCCATCAATACACCCTCCTGAGCAAACACCAACTATGGGTACGGATTGTATATTTCAGTTCAAAAAGCCACTCTTTTCCCTTGACCATTGCCTTACAAAGGAAAATCTGCGCTTCGATCCCCACATACTGGATAGGCCGCATACTGACAACCTCATCAATATCCACACGCAGCAGCTGATGCTGCTCGTCCTCCATGCGAAATCGCAACGGCTGGATCTCCCCGCAGGCACTGCATACAGATATTACATCCACCGGCTTATTGCGTATCATCTGCACACACCTCCAACATACTGGAAGTATTATAGCACATTTGTTCGCTTTCCGCAAGTGGAATTTTCCGGTTGCCATCCCCTGCTGCGTTTGTTATAATTGTAATAGAATTTTGAATCCAGCGCAAGAAAGAAGGTGTGCAGTATGCTGAAATATCCCTGCCTTGTTTTAGACCACGATGACACTGTGGTGCAAAGCATGAAAACATTGAGCTACCCATTTTTCCTGTATGTCCTGAGCGTTCTTCGCCCCGGTGCTACTACCACGCTGGAGTCCTTTGTCAGCGACTGCCACCACTTAGGCTTTGCTGACCTTTGCCGCATGCGTTATGGTTTTTCGGAAGAAGAACTGAAGCAAGAACACCAAATGTGGATGGGCCATGTATTAAGCAACACCCCCGATCCATATCCTGGAATCGAAAGAATCATTCAAAAGCAAAAGCAGGCCGGCGGTCTGATCTGCGTAGTATCACACTCCAGCAAGGAAAATATTATACGGGATTACGATGCCCACTTCGGCATCCGCCCCGACGCTATTTACGGTTGGGAACTGCCCGAGGAGCAAAGAAAACCAAATCCCTATCCCCTTCTTGACATTATGGAGAAGTTTCATCTTGAGCCCCATCAGCTTCTTATGGTTGATGACATGAAGCTGGGTTGGAAAATGGCCCACCCCTTAGGCATCAAGGTCGCCTACTCCGGTTGGAGCGGCATGGGTGTGGATGACATTTCCCGGGAAATGGAAGCTTTGTGCGATTATACATTTTCCGACATAGGAAAATTCGAGGAATTCCTGTTTTAGTTTCTTGACACCTGTGATATAATACACCAGGCAAGGAGGTGTGATGCCGTGGAAAAGCAAGGAATCAAGGTGGTTGCGCAAAACCGCGAAGCCAGCCACGAATACTTTATTGAAGAAAAATTTGAAGCCGGCATCGCCCTATCCGGAACAGAGGTCAAATCCATTCGGGCCGGCACGCTGAATCTGAAAGATGCCTGGTGCGGCATCAAAGACGGAGAGCTTCTGGTCAACCAAATGCATATCTCTCCCTACGACCACGGAAATCGGTTTAACCCCGATTCCCGCAGACCCAGAAAACTCTTGATGCACCGGCGGGAGATCATGCGCCTATACGGCAAAGTCAAGCAGGACGGATATTCTCTGATCCCCCTATCCGTTTACTTTAAAGGCGGATTGGTCAAAGTAAGCATTGGCCTGTGTAAAGGCAAAAAATTATACGACAAAAGACAAGCCGCGGCAGAAAAGGATGCAAAGCGTCAAATCGACCGGGCTATGAAGGAGAGATATTAATATGAACCCTACTTTTAAAATCACCATGGAAAACGGCGGTGTCATTGAAGGCGAACTGTATCCTGAGATCGCACCCCAGAGCGTCAATAATTTCATTGACCTTGCAAATCACAACTACTATGACGGACTTATTTTCCACCGCGTCATTCCCGGCTTTATGATTCAGGGCGGCTGCCCCGATGGCACGGGTATGGGCGGCCCGGGTTACTGCATCAAGGGCGAGTTTTTCTTCAATGGTGTGAAGAACGAACTGAAGCACAAGCGCGGCGTGCTGTCCATGGCGCGTTCTTCCTCCCCTAACTCTGCCGGCAGCCAGTTCTTCATTATGCATGAAGATGCCAAGCATTTGGACGGCCAGTACGCAGCCTTTGGTAAGGTCACTTCCGGCATGGATGTGGTAGATGCCATCGCTGCCACCAAGACCGGCGCGCAGGATCGTCCCATTGCTGAGCAGAAGATCGCTTCTATTACCGTAGATACTCACGGAGAAACCTATCCTGAACCTAAGAAACTCCCTGATCCCTACGGAAGATTCTAATGTTTATTGCGGTGGGATGCCAGCCATCCCACCGCCCCATATGGGGCCGTACCGGTTTCGACGGGGGTAGTGAGGCTGGAATAGCGGGTCGTGGCACCTGACCACGATAAAACGGGTAACTTTTAAATTTAACTGACAACAATACTGTTGCTCTGGCTGCCTAATTAGGCGCCCATCCGCCCCGGAAGGTCCACGAGCCGGGCTCGGGTGTGATC
>JAZSFE010000021.1:0-14925 GCA_045532105.1 Faecousia sp. | reverse complement strand
AAAGATATTTTTGAGGTGAATTATGCGAAACAAGAATAATAGACATTTAGGAATTGAGGTAGAACCGGAGTTGCACTACAAACTCCACTATATCGCCAAATATGAAGGACGCTCCGGAAACGGACAGATTCTGCATTTGATCCGTCAGTGCATTCGGGACTTTGAGAGTGAAAACGGCAAAATACCCTTTCAGAGCAACACAGAAAAATCACAAGACTAACAGCTTGCTTTAAATATATTAATCAAGTCCTGCCGCAACACCAGAGCCATCCCCTTGAGGGGAAGGTGGCACGGCGTAAGCCGTGACGGATGAGGTGTAGCCGCAACATTATTTTAACACCACATCAGTCACCTGCGGCGACAGCTTCTCCTCAAGGAGAAGCCCCATATCGAACAATCCAGTTATGCGCTGTTATACCTCTCTTATGCAAATGAGAAAACCTTCCGTCGATTTTGGCTGAAAAGGCTTGACTTTTACGATTTTAAGCCGTATACTTTCTATGTGAACTGAATAAAGCTATATGAAATCAGCAGGAGATAAGGCATTTGCCTTTCCAACGGGGTAACACCCTTGGATGTCGATTTTGACGGCGACCGCTGACGGATAGCAATCTGGAGAAGTCCGCTTTACGCGGATGCCGAAGGGGCAAAGGGTTACACTCGAATCTCTCAGGCAAAAGGACAGATCTTATTTTACACGATTTCCCCGTGTTATGTCGTATTCTCTTTTCACCGCTATCCAACGGATAGCGGTGATTTTTTGTTTTGTTCGGTTGACAAAAATGAAGGAGGTCTATTTCTAATGAACAGCATTTTGGAAGCCATCGAAAGAGTGAATGGCGAAGTAAACAGCGTGGTTTGGGGCGCATTCGGTTTGTTGCTCCTGATCGGCACGGGTGTCATCGTAACGGTACTTACCAAATTTTTTCAAGTCTCTCACATTGGGCTGTGGTTTAAACACACGTTAGGCAGTCTGTTCAAAAAAGAAGTTATTAAACACAGCAAGGAAAAGGGATCCATCTCTCCTTTCCAGGCGCTTTGCACAGCTCTTGCCGCCACAGTCGGCACGGGTAATATTGCCGGTGTTGCCGCTGCCATTACCATTGGCGGTGCCGGTGCTGTTTTTTGGATGTGGGTCGCCGCATTTTTCGGTATGATGACTAACTATTCTGAAAATGTGTTGGGTATTTACTTCCGTCGTAAAAACGCAAATGGCGAATGGTCCGGCGGTGCAATGTATTATCTTGCTGACGGCCTGGGAAAAAAGAAAGGAACGAAATGGGTCGGTAAGATCCTTGCTATTCTTTTCTGTATCTTTGCAATGTTGGCTTCTTTCGGCATCGGAAGCATGGGTCAGGTGAACAAGATCGTCACCAACGTTGCTCAAGCGTTTGACGTATCTGCCCTTTCTTCTGTTGAAGTATTTTCTGGAATTTCCCTCTACAACATTATCCTCGGCGCCATTATTATGATCTTAACCGCTTTGATCACTTTAGGCGGTTTGAAGCGCATTGCCAATGTGGCAGAAAAACTCGTTCCCTTTATGGTGGTATTGTTCATTGTCGGCAGCCTTGCAATCATCGGTGTCAACTACATGAGCATTCTCCCTGCATTTAAGGCCATTTTTGTCAACGCATTTTGTCCCGAAGCCTTCGTGGGCGGCGGCATCGGCGCTATTGTCAGCAAAGTGGTCACCCAAGGCTTTAAGCGTGGTGTGTTCTCCAACGAGGCCGGTCTGGGCTCTTCCGTAATGGTACATTCCAACTCTAACATCAAAGAACCTGTAAAACAGGGTATGTGGGGCATTTTTGAGGTGTTTGCAGATACCATGATCGTTTGTACCTTAACTGCCTTGGTGGTTCTCACTGCCGGTGGTCTGGAAGGCGGCGTATTCAATGTGGCAACAGGCGAAATTGCCGCCGGTTACAACGACGCTACCCTGGTAGGCGGCGCATTCAACTCCGTATTCCCCTGGGGCGGAATCGGCGAAAAGTTCATTGCAATTGCCATGTTCCTTTTTGCATTCACCACCGTTTTGGGCTGGTCTCACTACGGTTCCAAGGCATGGGAATATCTCTTTGGTGCTAAGACCACCATCATTTTCCGTATCATTCACGTATGTACCGTCATCTTTGGTGCGGTGCTGACCTCTTCCCTCGCCTGGGATATTTCCGACACCTTCAACGGTTTGATGATGATCCCCAACCTGATCGGTGTGTTGGCACTTTCTCCCCTGGTGGTTAAAATTACGAAAAACTATCTGCGCCGCGAGAAAAAGGGCGAAGATATTGAGCCTATGTATAACGACGATGCTGAAGTACAGGCCGCGGAAATGGCTCGTACAATTGAAGATTGATCTTTACACAAATGCCCCCTGCGCTTTTGCGCAGGGGGCATCTTTTTTATCCAGCGAATTACTTAGTCTTCACAGTTAGCCAAGCACAGAACCAGACAAGCAGAGCCTGCGAAAAGCAGCGTCAAAGCAGCCACCAGAAACCCTACCAAAATAGCGCTAACTACGCTGGTTGCCACGATACCCACTGCCAGCAGCACAACAGAAAGCAGGATCGCTCCCAGAATACCGGTCAACACTGTCCTAAGCGCATTGCACACACACGGCTTACTCTCTGTCCTACGGGACAGCGCCGTAGTCACCAGCAACACCCCAAGATAGCCTACTGCAATACCCAACGCCACCCACAAAAATGCAGGGGTCACAGTAATCACTGCAGTAATCTGGAGAAATGCCGCAACGACCCCAAGGATCAAAGCTGCGATGACTGCGAGCAAAGTGCAGTCTTTTCTACAGTAACAGTTGCATAGTGCCATATTTTTCACCTCCCCCACTGCATCATATGTCGAAAGAACCAAGATGTGTATGAAATTAAAAAAAGGGGAGCATTCGCTCCCCTCTTGAATTATTATTTAGGCTCCTCACCCAAATGCCGCATCACATGAATATGAATAGGAATGGCAAAGGCCAGAGTCAAAATATCTGCACAGGCCTGAGTCATCTGAATTCCCAGCAATCCCAAGGTGGACGAAAGGATCAGCACCAGCGGGATAAAGAACAGGCCCTGCCGGGCTACGGCCAAAAATGTTGCGGACACCGTACGGCCGATGGATTGCTCCATCATATTGCTCATAACGATCCAACCATGAGCCGGAAAAGACAAACATTGCAGCCGCAGCGCCAGTGTGCCGCAGGCGATTACCTCCGGATCATCCCGGAACAGTGCGATAAGCTGGGGCGCAAACACAAAGCCAGCCGCCGCCACCACCATAAGCACTGCGGTGGAAATCTTTACGCTGAACCAAAAACCCTTCTTCACCCGATCATACAGCTTCGCGCCGTAATTAAAGCCGCACACCGGCTGAAATCCCTGTCCAAAGCCCAGCATGGTAGATGCACCAAACATGGCAATCCTCTGCACTACACCCATGGCAGCGATCACTGCATCACCCATGGGTCTTGCGGCATGATTCAAACAGATCGTCGCCAAAGATGCCAGACATTGCCGCGCCAGGGAGGGCAATCCCCCCTTAAAGATCATCACAAAATAGTACCATTTCAGACGGATATTGCGGACACGAATGCGAATGTTGCCGCCCTTGGTGCAACCGAGATACAGCAGGCAAAAACTCACCAACTGGCTGATAATGGTTGCCCATCCTGCACCTGCCACACCCAGATTCATGGCAAAGATCATCACAGGATCTAAAATGATATTCAGCACCGCACCGGTGGTAATGCCCACCATGGCATACATGGCTCCGCCCTGGAAACGCAGCTGATTGTTCAGCACAAAGGATGCCGTCATCCATGGCGCACCCAGCAAGATCACCTGAAGATAAGCCTTTGTATACGGCAAAATCGTTTCCGTAGAACCCAAAAGATAAGCCAGCGGCTCCAAAAAGATCTGGCCCAGTATACAGATCAAAAGGCCCACACCCAGAGCAGAATAAAAGCCAGTGGCGGCCATTTCATTGGCCTCATGATACTCTTTCTGCCCCAATGCCCGGGAGATGAATGTGCCGCTGCCCTGTCCGAAGAAAAAGCCTACAGCCTGAATAATCGCCATCATGGAAAATACTACGCCCACAGCGCCGGTAGCGGCGTTGCTGTTTAACATTCCCACGAAGAAGGTATCCGCCATATTGTAAAACGAAGTGACCAGCATACTGATAATACAGGGAACTGCCAGCTTGCAGATCAGCTTTTCCACCGGCGGCTGAGTCATTTGCAGATATTTCTGTTCCTGTGCATCCATGGTATTCTTGCTCCAATCAATCCAAGGGAGTAAAGATAAATTTCTGATTCAAGCCGTCGCAGGAGGCATAAATAGTCACCGCGCCGTTTTTCCCGGGATCAACGGTCAAGGTTACTTCCTTGCCCGCAAGCAAATTCCGAACATAGACTGCCGGATCGGGGGTTTCCACTTCCTCAAAAAACACGTCCCGCATCTGGTTATTGCGGCATAAGTTTTGAATTTCCCTAACCAGTTCGTATTCCACGCAGGCACCCCCTTTCCCCTCAGTATAGCATACCCGGCAGGCAGACACAAGAAAAGAAATACAGAAACCGACAAAAAATGGTTGAAATTTCATAGCCCCTTTGCTATAATACAGAAACCGTCGCGGGTATAGTTCATCGGTAGAATGCGACCTTCCCAAGGTTGAGAGGTGGGTTCGATTCCCATTACCCGCTCCACGAAAAAAGTCACTTTTGTCTACCGACAAAGGTGACTTTTTTCTCTAAACTTTCTTTCTGTATGCTATGATATCTGCTACAGCTCTTTGTGCCCGTGACCATAGACGCTCAGCAATAACCACACGCTTATACTGCCCACATTCCTCGCACAAATCTTTTCCCCAAGAGAAAACATATCTACTAGACCGATCGTTGCTTTCATTGATCTTATTCCAACAATCCAAGCAAAATTCACTCATATTCCTCACCTCAATCCGCATTATAGCAAATGTGCATTGCTTTTGCAATGCATATTTTTACCAAAAACAGCCATATGATATAGGCAAGGCAAATGCAATGCGACTTTTGAGGTGATATTATGGCTAAATTCAAAATTCCGGAAAATCCTCCCACGATCAACAAAACCATCCGTTTCCCCTTTGATGTTGTCAAAGGCGTAGAAACTGCAATCAAAGGAAAGGATTGCACATTTTCTGCTTTTGTCATCGCCGCTGTCCGTGCTGCATTGGAGGATCTGAAAAAATAAGCGTATCCGTAATATGAAAACCCTGTTTTGTCCGAGGACAAAACAGGGATCTTTTTATTTTCCAAGCTCTTTGTTTCTTCGATATGCTGCTTCCACGCACTCCATCGCTGCCGCACGGACGCCCTTCTGCTCCAGCACGCCAATGCCGGCAATGGTACTGCCTCCGGGGGAGCACACTGCATCCTTCAATGCACCGGGATGCTCACCGGTCTGCAGCAGCATTTGCGCTGCGCCCTCCATGGTAGCTGCAGCATAGCGCATGGCCTTTTCCCTGGGCAGGCCGCAAGCCACCGCGCCATCGGCCAATGCCTCAGCAAATAAATACATATATGCCGGCCCGCTGCCCGAAAGGGCGCTGGCTGCATCCATTTGGCTCTCTGCCAAAGCATCCAAAAGTCCGCAGGGCGTCATATCTGCAAGCCAATCGGCAAGCATGGTTTCCTCCACCAGATCGTTGGTGCAATAAGGAATGACCCCAGCCCCCACCGCGGTAGGCGTATTGGGCATAATACGGATCACCGGAAGTCTTGTGCCCACCATAGCCTCGATCTTCGCGATCTCCAATCCTGCCGCCATGGTGATCAGCAGAGGCTTCTTCTCCTCCAGCACCGACGCCAAAGGCGAAAGACAATCCGCCATCATCTGAGGCTTAACACCTAAAAAGATCCGGTCGCAATCCTTGCTGATGGTAATATTATCCTCATAAGTAATTCCCAGCTCCTGGGCAACTTTTTTTGCCTTGCCTGAACGATCCGCCACAGCAATATCCTTGGTAGACTTGCTAATGGCCCGCACCAAACTGGAACCCATATTCCCGCAGCCAATAAAACCGTATTTCATCTGTACCTCCTTAACGGATATGTCCGTTTCCGTGAACGATGTACTTATAAGTGGTCAATTCCTTTAACCCCATAGGGCCCCGGGCATGGAGTTTTTGCGTAGAAATTCCAATTTCACAGCCAAGGCCGAACTCACCACCGTCTGTAAACCGGGTAGATGCATTCACATACACCGCCGCACTATCCACGCAAGCAGTAAATACCGCCTCAGCCGTCTTATCCCGGGTAATAATGGTCTCACTGTGGCCTGTGGAATGTGCGGCGATGTGCACCACTGCTTCCTGCACATTTTCCACGCATTTCACCGCCAAAATATGGTCTAGAAATTCCGTGTCGTAATCCGTCACATCCGCAACAGTACCGGAAATGATCCCAGCAGCGGTCTCATCCAGACGAAGCTCCGCCTTTTCCAGTCGCTGCCGAAGCATGGGCAGAAACACAGGCGCAATTTCCTTATCAACCAAAAGCACTTCCAGGGCATTGCATACACTGGGGCGGCTCATCTTTCCGTTTTCCACAATATCCAGCGCCATATCAAGATCTGCAGATTTTTCCACATAGGCATGGCAGATGCCCGTGCCCGTGGCAATGCACGGAACAGTGGCATTTTTCACGCAGGCGTTGATAAGGTTTGCACCGCCCCGGGGGATCAAAAGATCAACATAGCCGTTGGCCGTCATCAGCGCGGCTGCACTGTCATGGGAGGTATCCTGCACCAAATTTACCGCATCTTCCGGCACACCTGCCGCAGCAAGTCCCTTTTTCAGCGCACATACGATGGCGTTGGCGCTATGAAAGGCCTCTTTGCCGCCCCGCAAAATGCATACATTTCCACTTTTTAAGGCCAATGCTGCCGCGTCGCTGGTCACATTGGGACGGCTCTCATAAATGATCGCCACCACGCCCATAGGCACAGAAACCTTTTGGATGTGAAGGCCATCCTCCCGGACACTCTCCTCAAGCAGCAGGCCCACCGGGTCGGGCAGTTCCACCACTTCCCGGATGCCCCGGGCCATAGCCGCAATACGGTCATGGGTCAGCTGCAGCCGGTCCAGCATCACGCAGGAAACCTTGTCCTTTGCCGCCTGCATATCAATAGCATTGGCTGCCAAAATTTCTTGCTCCTGTTCCAGCAGCGCATCTGCCATGGCACAAAGGGCATCATTCTTCTGCTTTGCTGTAAGCACAGCCACCTGCGCTTTCACCGATTTTGCATTTTTTAACATTGTTTGCATAAGCTTTTCCCCGTAAACGTAGTGCCTACATCCTTGCCATCCAAAATATCATAAAGATTTTCCGGCCGGCTGCCGTTGGCAATGACCATATCACAGCCGCAGTCAAGGCAGATCCTGGCGGCCCGCAGCTTGGTAACCATACCGCCCGTGCCCTGCCCGGATGCACTGACACCGGCCAAAGCCAAGATCTTATCATCCACCTTGTCCACCCGGTGAATCAGCTCCGCATTTTCATTAAAATGAGGATCTGCGGTGTACAAACCGTCAATATCGGAAAGCAGCACCAGCAGGTCTGCCCCCACGCTCTTGGCCACGATGGCCGCCAGAGTGTCGTTATCGCCAATGACGATCTCGTCGGTGGAGATGGTATCGTTTTCATTGATAATAGGCAGCGCACCCAGCTCCAAAAGGCGGTTGATGGTATTGGTAAAGTTGGTATGCCGCTGCTGATTATCCGTATCGTCGCTTGTGATAAGCAGCTGGGCAACCGTATGGTGGTACTCACTGAACAGCTTATCGTATGTATACATCAGCTCACACTGACCCACCGCAGCCGCCGCCTGCTTGGAGGGAATGTCCGTTGGCCGCTGACGAAGCCCCAGCTTGCCTACGCCCATGCCGATAGCACCGGAGGAGACCAGAATGATCTCATGTCCGGCGTTCTTTATATCACTCATGACCTTGCACAGGGTCTCTACCAAGCGAATGTTTAAGTGACCCGATGCATGGGCCAAGGTAGATGTACCGATCTTCACAACGATACGCACAAAAACCCCTCCTAAAAAAACGAATTTGCCTTATTGTATCTCTTTTGCGCCGGAATGTAAAGCCTTTCGGGCAAATACATTTGTTTTTTTCCTGAGAACAAAGCAAAAATATCCGGATGCGCCGGTTCGGCACATCCGGTATACGATACTACTTATGAAACGCTAACTTCCACAGTCTTTTTCTTTGTCAGCAGGCGTCTGACCAGTCGGTAGAACCAATAGGACATGAGTACAAAAAGCACATTCAGAGCAGAAACGATCAGTATGTACAAAATCTGTGTCAGAACTACGCCCAAAACGCCCTGCAGGCTCACCCGCACCGCCTCCAACGGAGGGATATTGCAGGAATAATAGTTGGCATAATTGGTCTTCAGCAGTTGTGCCATGGTTGCTGACACCGCGCAGAATCCCAGAATGAACCAAAGCTGCGCTTTCATCTCTCCCTTGGGTGCAGGGGTGTGCAGATCAAGGGCAACGATGAGCAGAAATTCCAACATAACCACATTGTGGAAAGTCACGGTATGGAAATCCATATACCCCTTGAAATAATCCCGGATGTTTCCTGCGCTGTAGATAAGATTCGGATAGATGACCGTCAGCAGGAACATGGCGCCGGAAATGGCCGCTGTAATACCGGTGACCACACTGCGGTGCTTACCCTTATAAAAGGCCATGAGCGGCAGCATGAAAATAAACAGGGAACAAAAGTGAAACGGCAGGTGGTAAAGATCGTATCCCCGGGTGTAAGACACCACTTGCTTGCCGATCTCCAACAGGAAAATCACGCAGGCCAGGATCTGAAACGGGATCATGCGAATCTTAAGCTCTTTCTTTCCGATGGTCAGCCGCAATACCGCTGCGATGATGAGCATAACCGCCAGCGACGGAAGCAGCGTTTTTGTATGCTCCGATGTCCAAAGTTCCATAAAAGCCTCCAAAACGAGTGAATTGATAAGAATATTTTACCATTTTCGGCATAAAGGCACAACGGGGCAAAGTTTAAGACTTTTATAAGATTTCCGGGAAAAGAGAACCGGCGACCTCAAAGAGGTCGCCGGGTTATGTGGTGCCGCTGACCGGAATCGAACCGGTACGGATTTTACTCCGAGGGATTTTAAGTCCCTTGTGTCTACCTATTCCACCACAGCGGCTTATTAAATTGTTTGGTGCCGCTGTCCGTTTGCGGTGCCCTATATTTTCCGCGGCGGTCAAAGCCGCCTTGAAAATATAGACCGCGGCACACACTTATGCTCCGCTTCTTCTGCCACAGGCAGCGCGGAGCAACGCGGCCAAAATCGAACCGGTACGGATTTTACTCCGAGGGATTTTAAGTCCCTTGTGTCTACCTATTCCACCACAGCGGCAAAGGTAACGATAGACATGGTATCATATTTCCCATGCCCCGTCAAGCATTACAGCTGATCTAAATTCATGCTGTATGGCTCTAAGCAATTTTCCAAAAACCAATCAAGCTCTGCCATGTTCATTTCCCTCATGGCCTGCATGGTCTGCCGGGCAGCAGAGTCAAATTCTGTATTGCCGGCTTTTTGCTCTTCTATACATTTAATGTATGCAGACAGCTTATCCGCTGCCTTCACAATCCGGCCGATCTCATGATCCTCCTCCAGCACCAGGGGGGCATAGCTTTCCCGCAATTCGGCGGGTAACATAGCAAGCAGCCGTTTCCCGGCCACGCGCTCCACCTGCTTATAAGCGGTCTTGATCTCCGGATTGTAATACTTGATAGGTGTGGGCAGATCGCCTGTAAGGATTTCTGACGCATCGTGGTACAGTGCCGCCACGGCGCAGCGGTCGGGATCAGGCCCGTCCAGCTTCAGAATATCCCGACGGATCAACGCCAGCGCATGGGAAAGCACCGCCACCTGATGGGAGTGCTCCTGAATATTCTCAGAAAAGGTATTGCGCATCAGGCCCCAGCGGGTAATGTAGCGCATTCTGCCCAGCAGGGCATAAAATTCATTGGCCATAAACTTCTCCTGCAATGTTCTTCAGCATTTGAGGCAGCTGCTCTGCCCGGTGGCAAAAGAATCTGCCTCCCACCTGCCGCAGCATCTCCTCATCCCGGAAGCCCCACAGCACACTTAAGCAGGGCACACCGGCATTTTTTGCCGTTTCCACGTCCACCTCGCTGTCGCCCACATAAATGCAGGCGTCCACACCCAAGGCGGCTATAGCTGCGTGCACCATGTCCGGTGCAGGCTTTCTGGGGCAATCGGGTGTTTCACCCGCGGCATAGACCCCGGGAAAATAATCCGCGCACAAGGCCTTTACCGCGGCATCCTGCTTATTGGACACGATGGCCACAGGATACTGCTGCGCCACCTGCTCCAGCACGGACTCCACACCGGCATAAGGCCTTGTCTTGACCCGGCAATGGACCTGATAATAGCTTAAATAATCCTTCAGCACCGCATCCACCCGGTTTTCCTCCGTACCCTCGGGCACAGACCGGGAAATCAGCTTTCTGACGCCGTTACCCACAAAGCTGCGGATCTCCTGCAAGCTCCGCTGAGGATATCCATAAGATACAAGAGTATGATTCACCGCGTCAGTCAAGTCCTCCAAAGTATCCAGCAATGTACCGTCCAGATCAAACAAAATGCCGATCTTCATTTACATCCCCCGGTTTTTCAACACACGAATATCTTCACCCACAAAGGTCAACCCGGTAAAGTTGCCCTGCAGACGAGATGCGATCTGGGGTGAATAGCGCTTTGCAGCTTCCTCAATATTCAAATTGGTGGAGATCAGCATAGGCTTTTGCGCCAAAAGCCGGTCATTCAACAACTGATACAGCGCCGCTGTAACAAACTGACTGGGCATTTCCGTACCCAGGTCGTCGATCATCAGAAGATCGCACCGGCTGTACTTCTGCACTTCCCTGCGCATTTCTTCGTCTGCGCCAAACTTTGCCTGCTCCAGCTTGGAGAACAGGCGGCTGGCAGTTTCATACATCACAGAGTAACCTCTGTCCGCCACCGCACTGGCAATGCAGGCAGACAAGTAAGTCTTACCCAAGCCCGTGCCGCCGACAAACAGCAGATTCCCGGAATTTTCTGAAAAACCAGCAGCATACCGCTGGCAGGTGTGCAGCACCCGCTCCATAATAGCCCGAGGACTTGCACCATAACGGCCGTCATACTTATCGGGGTAAAAATCCAACCGAAAATCCTTAAAAGATTCACTGCCGCCCAACAAAGAAAGCTCCTTTTTCTGCTCCTGCAGGCACAGCTCCTTCAAACACTGGCACATATGGCTGCCCACATAGCCTGTGCCGCCGCAATGGGCACAAATGGGTGCTTCCTCAAGCACGCCGTTTTGAAAATTTTCCTCAATGAGCTTCTTCCGTTCCTGCTGCAGAGCAAGATTTTTCTCCCTAACTTCCTCCATGGCTGCAGCCATGTCCGCACCCTGAGAAAATACTGTCTGGGCCACTGTGGCCATTGTCAGCCGAAGCTCCGTATCGATCGCCTTAAGCCGGGGCAGCTTTTGATATGCCTCCTGCAAACGCTGGGCACTTTCAGACTCCCGGTCAGCTCGCATTTGTGCCAGTCTGTCCCGGGCGCGCTTTAATACTTCTGCACTGTATGCCATTTCTTACCCCTCCTGCATCATGCGACGAATCGCATCCAATTCCGCCTGACCCAGCTGTCCGGATGCGCCCTTAGGCACAGCCTTTTGCTCTTTCCCGCGGATCTGCTGACCTGTGCAAAGTCCGGCTTCCTGCCATCTGCACAGGATCTTATTCATATACGGCCAGTTCATACCGCCTGTATTCAGGCAAGTACGCTCATAGGCCATGGTAATGGCTTCTTCATCAAACCCGGCCTCCAGCCAGCTTAACGCATAGCGCTCCTCTGCCTGGGTAAGTCCCCTGCCCCGGATCTGCAAGATCCCCATAAGCCGGGAAATGCGGCTGCCTTTCACATTCTGCGCCTGGATATAGGCAGCGGCTGCCTCCAAGGTATCGATCCCCTGCTCCGCCCAGTAATAAGCTTCCTTTTCAATGGTGCGCAAGCTGGGATTTCGAAGATTTCCCTTTTGACGGGCGCGGTCCTGACAGTAAGATACCATCAAAGACACCACCTCCGTGGGCAAACCCAAATACCGCACAAAGGACAACAGGATCTTCAATTCCTCAGTGTTTAAGTTTCTTCCTAACCGCCGCTGAACTTCACCGTACAACAGGCGGAAGCTCTCGTCATCATCCATAGCGGACAAAACATCCCGCTCCGTATACGCAGGCCGCTCGCCGGGGATCACCGCCACCTTCTGCTCCTGAGGCCACAGCCCCAGCTGCCGCAGCACGGCTGCAGCGCAGCTTAAACGGGTTTGCGGAATTCCCAAAGCCTGCTCTGCCTGCTGAGGATCATTGCCGCAATGAACATACAAATACAGCAGCGCAGCATCGCCACTGGCAGCACCCAGCAGCTTTCTGGCATCCGTTTTTTCAATTTGAATATTCTCTGTATTCATAGCGGCTCCTTATGTAAATTCGTCAGTTACGACGATTATATCACAAGTTTCCCGGGCATACAATGTTTTTTTGCAAAAGAAAATTGACATCTTTCTCCCAAAAAAGAAAAGGCCGTCCAAAAAACGGACGGCCGTAAATATTTTTATTTTTCGTGCTTGCGATAGTGCAGATAAGAATAAACCGTAGGCAAAATCATCATAAGCACCATTATGCCAATGAAGATCCAAAAACTTCCAATGATCGCTGTAGCCATGATCACCACGCCGCCGGTCACCCAAACCTTACCGCCAAAGCGGTGGGTCTTGTTCCAATTTTCTTCATTGTTCAGCGTCCAGGGCAGCTTAATGCCCATGGTGTAGCTCTGTTTACATTTGGGCAGATAATTGCCAATGATAATAAACAGCAATCCCATTATCAAAGGCATAATGATCTCCACGCTCATACTGTGCCCCATTGCTGCGGGATATACCAATCCACTTAGCAGCAATCCGATACCGGGACAGATCCACAACGCGATGCGCAGCATAACACGAGGATACTCCTTGTTTTTCGGGTCCATGCAGCAGGCAAAAACACAGACCCAGTGAAACACCAACAAAATTGCAGGCAAGCCAAACACAGCCATTGTCTTGCTGCTCCATGCGTCAACCTCACCGTTAATATTCCAGTGAAAGGGCATCTGCTCCGGCAGACGATCCCACAGGAGCAAACCAATGAGCATCGGCAGCAGCATAGCCAAAGATGTGATAATCAACAAACCCTTATTTTTCTTAATCATGGTCATTTTCTCCTTTCAGGTCACTGATCCACAGCAGGATCTCCTCCAGCACGGAGGCATTCAGGTCATAATAGATAAACTTCCCTTCCCGGGTGTCGCGGATGAGATCTGCCGCCTTCAGCACCGACAGGTGGCGGGAAACCGCCGCGCCGGTAATGTCAAAATGCTCTGCGATCTCGCCGGCTGCCATAGTGCCATCCCGCAGCAAGTGCAGGATCTCCCGCCGCACAGGATCGGAAAGCGCCTTTAGTGTATTTTGAAGTCCCATGAGCTCCTCCTTTAACATTTAACTTAATTGTTAAATATAGTGTAATACAGGCGCCACCTTTTGTCAAGCATTTTTTAAGCGCGCAATTTTTGTTGATATTTTTATATTTTGCGATATAATTGTCGTATAACAAAAACAAGGAGATGGTTTGCTTGTTAGAAGTCAAAAATCTGTCAAAGATCTACCGCCCGAAAAACGGCACAGAGGTAAAAGCGCTTGACGATGTTTCCCTGAGCTTTCCCGAGACCGGCATGGTCTTTCTGCTGGGCAAGAGCGGCAGCGGTAAGTCCACCCTGCTGAATGTGTGCGGCGGTCTGGACTCCCCCTCCGGCGGCGAGGTCATTGTAAAAGGCAGAAGCAGCAAAAACTTTACCCAGGGCGATTTTGACAGCTACCGCAATACCTTTATCGGCTTTATTTTTCAGGAATATAACATCCTTAACGAGTTTTCCGTGGAGGATAATATTGCTCTGGCATTGGAGCTTCAGGGCAAGCCTAAGGACAAGGAGGCCGTCAAAAAGCTTCTTGCCGATGTAGATCTGGAAGGCTACGCAAAGCGCAAGCCCAACACGCTTTCCGGCGGTCAGAAACAGCGGATCGCCATTGCCCGTGCACTGATCAAGAGCCCTGAGATCATTATGGCGGACGAACCCACCGGCGCATTGGACAGTGCCACCGGCAAACAGGTTTTCGAGACGCTGAAAAAGCTGTCCCGGGACAAACTGGTGATCGTAGTCTCCCACGACCGGGATTTTGCAGAACTCTACGGCGACCGGATTATTGAACTGAAGGACGGCAAAGTGCTTTCCGACATCTCCAAAGTGCAGGAAAAGCAGCAACAGCTAACCAAGAATGTGGATGCCATTGGCAGCGTGCTTTCCATTAAGCGAGGCGCTGAACTGAACGAACAGGACTTCGAACAGATCAAAACATTCCTGAAGCAAAGCTCCACGGATGTAATCATCGCCTCCGGCGAAAAGGAAGTGCAAAGTTTCAAGAAAGTCAACCGCATCAGCGACACCGGTGAGCGGGAAGTCTTTCGGGACACCACTCCCGCAGAAAGAAAACAGTACCGCCCTGAGGATAGCAAATTTATCCGTTCCCGGCTGCCCTTGCGCCATGCCATTAAAATCGGCCTGTCCGGACTGAAAACCAAGCCTATCCGCCTGTTCTTTACCATTTTGCTCTGCACCATTGCCTTTATTCTCTTTGGACTTTTGTCCACCATGACCCTTTATAACAGCGAGGCAACTTTTAAGCAGACCCTGCTGGACTCTGACCACAATATTATCCGGCTTGACAA
>JAZSFE010000028.1:0-39270 GCA_045532105.1 Faecousia sp. | reverse complement strand
TTTTAATAGTTAAGGCGAGCTGCCAATCTGCAGCTCGCCTATTATCCATTTATTCTGCCAATGTAGCAGCCATGACTGCCTTAATGGTATGCATCCGGTTTTCCGCTTCATCGAAAACGATGGACTGTTCACTTTCAAATACCTCATGGGTAACTTCCATACAGTCAATACCAAACCGGTCATAGATCTGTCTGCCCACAACTGTATTCAGGTCGTGGAAAGCAGGCAGGCAGTGCATAAACCGGCACTGAAGCCCGGCATTATCCATCATGGCCTTGTTTACCTGATAGGGTTTAAGCGCATTGATCCGTTCTTCCCATACGCTATCCGGTTCACCCATGGACACCCAAACATCAGTATAGATTACATCTGCATTTTTGGTGGCAACCATAGGGTCGGAAATAAATTCCAAAACAGCACCGGTCTGCTCCGCAATCGTTTGACATTCTGCAATCAGACTTTCGTCAGGAAAATACTCCTTGGGCGAACAGGCCACAAAATGCATACCCATTTTAGCGCAGCCTACCATAAGAGAATTTCCCATATTGAAGCGGGCATCTCCGCAATACACCAATTTCTTGCCCTTAAGCTCACCAAAATGCTCACGAATCGTCAAAAAGTCAGCCAAAATCTGGGTGGGGTGAAATTCATTCGTCAAACCATTCCACACAGGGACACCGGCATATTTTGCCAGCTCTTCCACAATCTGCTGACCGTAGCCCCGGTATTCAATGCCGTCGTACATGCGGCCCAGTACCCGGGCAGTATCTGCAATAGACTCTTTTTTACCCATCTGGGAGCCGCTTGGGCCAAGATAAGTAACCGACATACCCAAGTCAGCGCCGGCTACCTCAAAGGCACAGCGAGTACGCGTGCTGTCTTTTTCAAACAGAAGCACGATATTTTTTCCCTGGCAAAGGCGATGGGATATTCCCGCCTTCTTCTTTGCCTTAAGATCTGCGGCAAGATCCAACAATCCGCTGATCTGTTCCGGAGTATAGTCCAGCAACTTCAGAAAATGCTTGCCTTTCATAAGACGCCTCCATTATAGAACTTTTGCAAGGAAAGATTTCAAGCGCTCACATTTAGGATTGTCGAAAACCTCTTGGGGCGTTCCTTCTTCCGCAATAATACCGTCATCCATAAACAAGACTCGGTTGGAAACCTCGCGAGCAAAGCCCATCTCATGCGTAACCACCACCATGGTCATGCCGGATTTTGCCAGGCCCTTCATGACATCCAAAACTTCGCCCACCATTTCCGGATCAAGTGCAGAGGTGGGCTCATCAAACAGGATCACCTTCGGATTCATAGCAAGCGTACGGACGATAGCCACGCGTTGCTTCTGGCCGCCGGAAAGCTGAGAAGGATAAGCGGATGCTTTTTCTTCCAAGCCAATGGCACGCAGCAGTTCCATTGCTTTTTCTTCCGCCCGTTTCTTAACCTCGGCAAGGGAACATCCTTCATCATATAGAGCTTTTTTGTCCTTGCGGAACAGGTTGCCCACCTTGATGAAGAAGTTTTTCCGCTGCAAGCTTCTCTTATTCTTTTTTGCAATAATGCAGGGCGCCAGGGTGATGTTATTGAGCACAGACAAATTATTGAACAAATTGAACTGCTGGAACACCATGCCGATTTTTTGGCGGTGAATATTGATGTCCACCTTCATGTCTGCCAAATCTTCGCCCTGGAACATAATCGTACCGCCGGAAGGATCTTCCAAACAGTTGACACATCTTAAAAATGTCGATTTTCCGCAGCCGGAAGGGCCAATGATGGCGACCACATCGCCTTCATATACGTCCAAATTGACGCCCTTTAGAACCTCAGTTTCTCCAAATTTCTTGGTGAGGTTTGATACTGATAAAATTAACTGCTTTCCCATATTATCTTTCACTCTTCTTCATTTTTGCTTCCAGAATTCTCACGCCCCAGGAGATCAGCAAAACCATAACCAGATAGGTCAGTGCCAGCATCAGATAAGGCATTGTGTAGTTATAGGTGGGGTCACCTAACTGCTTGAAAGACTTGTAAAGGTCTGTGACCGCAATAAAGCTTACGATAGAAGTTTCCTTGATCAATACGATAAATTCATTGCCCAACGTGGGAAGAATATTTTTGATCGCCTGGGGAACTACGACCTTTAGCATTGTAGTCGCATAGGTCAAGCCTACTGCCCTGCCGGCCTCCATCTGGCCCGCATCTACGGAATTGATACCGCCGCGCATAATTTCGCTGACATATGCACTGCTATTCAAACCAAATACGATCACTGCTACGGGAATACCGGAGTTCACAGTAATACCCATCATAGGCAGCAGCACCCAATAACCAATCAGCAGCTGCACCACCATAGGTGTTCCGCGGAATAACTCAATATAGCATACGCAAATCTTGTCTAAAATTCTGGGTAGCAGCTTATATTTCGGCATCACTCTTACCACAGCGATCAATGTGCCGATCACAATACCGATGAGCAATCCGATCACTGCAATTTGCATTGTGGCCCACAAGCCCTTCAGGACATTTTCATAGCCCCTGAGTGTAATGAATTGCTTGACAAATTCATTCCACATTTGTGTAAAATCATTCATGTTCTTAACCAAAGCAAAGGCTTAGTGCATGCACTAGGCCTTTGCTTTCCTTTTCTTTATTAGTTTGCTGTGCAAATGACGCTGAGCAGATCAACAACGGTACCGGCGGAATCCAAAGAAACATCGTCTGCCTTACATACAACTACGATGGACTCGGTGTAGTAAGGAATGGAGAAGTTGATTACATTCATACGCTCTGCGGTAATGGTGATGCCGGACATAGCAATATCCACGCCCTGCTTGCCCACAGCACCTACGACCATATCAAAGTCCATATCGTCGATGACCAGCTCCAAATCCAGCTCGTTAGCGATCAACTGGGCAATTTCCATATCAATGCCGAAATACTCGGTGCCTTCCTTATACTCCCAAGGAGCAAACTCAGCATTAGTGGCAACAACCAGCTGCTCAGCGGCGCGGTTGACATCCTTTGCAGCGGAAGTAACGCCCACATACTTGTCTTCTTCGCCGTTCATGTACTTATCCTTGATGGCATCGATCTCGACAGCCTTATTGGTTAAAATGCCGTCGATCTTCGTCTTCAGGTCAGCCTGATTGGGGTCAATGCCGATTCCGTAATTTTCGCTGGACAGAGCGATGTCAATGATCTTGATGCCGGCAATTTCCTTGCACAAAGCATTTGCGGTAGTCTTATCAACAAAAACATAGTCAGCGTTGCCGTTCTTCATATCGTTGGCAGCCAGAGCGAAAGTATCATAGGACACTGCCTCTGCGCCCTTAAGGATCTGAGCATACATCAAGCTGGTTGTACCCTTTTGAACGGCGATCTTCTTACCGGCGGCCTCCGCATCACCGCTGCAGGCAGCGAAGCAAAAAGCGGTCATCACAACAGCGAGTACCAATGCAATAATTTTTTTCATAACGATTTTCCTTTCTTAATCCAAATTGTTTTTTACGTACTTTATTTGTTCTTCCACGGAGGCAACACAAGTGCCGCCGGCGCTGATCCGCTTTTCCACGCAGGTCAGCAGATCGATTTCATTATACAAATCCGTGTCAAACAGATCTGAATAACCTTTATATCTTTCCAAAGGAAATTCTTCCAGCACCAGATCCTCCCGGATGCAATCAGCAACGATCTGACCGGAAATTTTATAGGCGCTGCGGAAAGGCATTCCCTTTTTCACAAGATAATCCGCCAAATCTGTGGCGTTGATAAAGCCCTTTTGGGCCGCCCGCTTCATATTCTCCCGAAGGACGGTCATGGAAGCCACCATGGGTGCAAATACCTGCAGGCACATCTTTACAGTATCACAGGCGTCAAATACACTCTCTTTATCCTCCTGCATATCCTTATTGTATGCAAGGGGTAAACCCTTCAGGGTTGTCAGTAAGCCCATCAGATCGCCGTACACTCTGCCAGTCTTACCTCTAACCAACTCCGCCATATCGGGGTTCTTTTTCTGCGGCATAATGGAAGATCCGGTGGTGAAAGCATCCGATAACTCGATGAACTTAAATTCCCAGCTTGACCACAGGATGATCTCCTCGGAGAACCGGGAAAGATGCATCATGAGAATAGAAAGCGCGCTCAGCAGTTCTGCACAGAAGTCCCGGTCGGAGACACCGTCCAGGGAATTCCGGCAAATGCCGTCAAACCCTAACTTTTCCGCCTCAAAATATCGATCCGTATCGTAGGTTGTACCCGCCAGCGCACAGCAGCCGATGGGCGATACATTCATGCGCTTCCGGGCATCCTGCAGCCGCTCCACATCTCGCAGAAGCATCATTGCATAAGCCATTAACTGATGACCGAAGGTAATAGGCTGCGCCCGCTGCAGATGGGTATAACCGGGCATGATCGCATCCTTATTCTCTTCCGCCTTTTGCGCGATCGCTGCAATCAGCTTTTTGGTCAGGTCGGTAATTTCGTCAATCTCATCTCGTAAGTACATCCGCAGATCCAGCGCCACCTGATCGTTTCGGGATCTGGCTGTATGTAGTTTTTTACCCACATCACCCAAACGCTGAGTCAGCACCTGCTCCACAAACATGTGGATATCTTCGCTTTCCATATCCACGGAAAGCGCGCCGCTGTCCAAGTCCTGCAAAATGCCTGCAAGCCCTTCAATCAAGGTATCGGCTTCTTCGCCGGTAATGATCCCCTTGGCTGCCAGCATAGCGGCGTGGGCCATACTGCCTGTAATATCCTGGCGGTACATCCGGCAGTCAAAACGGATAGAGGAATTAAAATCATCCGCTATTTTTTCAGTTGTGCCGTCCGTTCGGCCTGCCCACATCTTTGCCATTATCATTTCCTCGTTTTCAAATTCTTACAGTTTTCCCTGTTCCCGCAGTGCCTGAACCGTGGTGGGCAAACCCCACAGATTGATGAAGCCCTCAGCCTGCTTCTGATCGTAATCGCTTTCATCGAAGGTAACCAGATTTTCAGAGTACAAAGAATAAGGAGAGGTGGTACCGGCAGGGATTATATTACCCTTGTACAGCTTCAGCTTTACGGATCCTGTAACATACTTGTTGGACTCATTGGCAAATGCTGTCAGAGCCTCCTGCAAGGGAGAGTACCACTTGCCATTGTAGATCAAGTCAGCATAGTCCACAGCAAGCTTCTGCTTGACATGCAGCGTGTCCTTATCCACAGTAAGCATTTCCAGTTGGTTGTGAGCAAAGTACAGGATGGTGCCACCAGGAGTCTCGTAGACGCCACGGTCCTTCATTCCTACCAGACGGTTTTCCACAATGTCGATGATTCCGATGCCGTTGGCACCGCCGATCTTATTCAGTTCGGCAATGATTTGGGAGGCTTTCATCTTTTCACCGCTCAGACCAACAGGAGCACCTGCTTCAAAGTCGATGGTCACATAAGTAGGTTCGTCCGGAGCCTGCATAGGCGAAACGCCCATTTCCAGGAAGCCCAGCTTTTCGTACTGCGGCTCGTTGGCAGGGTCCTCCAGGTCCAAACCTTCATGACTCAGGTGCCACAGATTCTTATCCTTGGAATAATTGGTCTCACGACTGATCTTCAAGGGTACATTATGTGCCTCTGCGTAGTCGATCTCCTCATCACGGGACTTGATGTCCCACTCACGCCAGGGAGCAATGATCTTCATACCGGGAGCAAAACGCTTGATGGCCAGTTCGAAGCGAACCTGATCGTTTCCCTTACCTGTTGCACCATGGCAGATGGCATCGGCGCCCTCGGCCAATGCAATTTCAGCCAAACGCTTGCCAATGACGGGGCGGGCAAATGCAGTACCCAGAAGATACGTTTCGTACTTGGCATCCATCTTCATGGCAGGGATAATAATCTCGTCCACCATCTCATCTACCAGATCAGCCACTATTAATTTTGAAGCGCCGGTCTTTATTGCCTTTTCTTCCAGACCCTCCAGTTCATCAGCCTGACCCACATTACCGGCAACGGCAATGATTTCAGGGTTGTTATAGTTCTCCTTCAGCCAAGGAATGATGATAGAAGTATCTAAACCGCCGGAATAGGCCAAAACAACTTTTTTAATGTTTTCCTTATTCATAATGTACCTCCATACACCTTAGGTAACTAACATGGCAAAATTATACACCAATATACAGCCTTTGTCAACTAATTATGCATAAATATTCACTGTTTTTAGAAATTATGTAAGATTTATTCAATTCAGCCCCAAAGCCCCGCCATTCCTTGTGCATAATGACAAAACCGTTCTCCAAACAGGCAAAACCAGGCGCAATTGGATTCATTAAAAAATGAATATATACATTTTATACTGCCCCATCAACCACAAAAACCAATCCCCTGCCGGTCATACGATACGGCAGGGGAATTTCCCAGGAAATATGATTACTTATTGCTGATCCTCATCCCGGATCTCATTGAGAAGCTTCTTATCCTGCTTGGAGGAAAGATCCAGCTTCTCATACATATCGGGTCTGCGCTCCCTTGTACGGCGCAGAGATTGCTTTCTGCGCCACAAACGCACCTTTTCATGATTTCCGCTAAGCAGGATCTCCGGTACTTCCCTGCCGTGCCACACAGCGGGACGGCTATATTGAGGGTATTCCAAAAGGCCATTAAAATGGCTCTCATCCTCAAAACATTCCGGGTCAGCCAGAACACCCGGAACCATGCGGCACACCGCATCTGTAATTGCCATAGCGGCAATTTCGCCTCCGGTAAGCACAAAATCTCCCAGCGAGATTTCCTCATCTACACACTCGTCAATAAACCTTTGGTCAATGCCCTCATAATGGCCACACACAAGCACCAAGTTCTCCAACTTGCTCAAACGAATGGCATCTTCCTGCCGGAATGTATGTCCGCAAGGTGACAGATAAATGGTATGCACCGGGCCGCCTGCCTGGTCGCAAATGCTCTCCCAACAGCGGTACAGAGAGTCTGCGGTCATCACCGCACCCCGGCCTCCACCGTAAGGGTAATCGTCCACCTGATTCTGCTTATTGGCAGTATAGTCCCGAATCTGATGGGTCTCAATGCGGATAAATCCCCGCTCCTGCGCCCGGCCGAGAATGCTCTCGGAAAGCACATCGCCCACCGTTTCCGGAAACAGGGTCATAATATCAATTCTCATCGCTGCGCATCCCTTCAATGAGTGTGACGTGCATGGTGTTTGTATCAAGATCCGTAGACAGCACGAATTGGCGTACCGCAGGAATCATATATTCATAGCTCCCCCGCACCACGTACACCTTATTGCCGGGATAGTCAAGCACATCGGCGACTTGGCCGATCTTCTCCCCATCGGCGTAAACATCCACTCCGATGAGCTCGTCTGCAAAAATAATGTCGCTGTCCATATCCTCCCGGTACAGTTCCACCACCTTGCCCCGCATGGCCTGAGCCGCCTCCATGGTCTCAATACCCGTCAGCTTCAAAAGATTACAGCTTTTCTGAACCCGGCACTGCTCCACAGTATATTCTACGCCATCAATGCGACAGCGGTCAAAATCACACAGATCCTCAGCACTGTCCAGCCAGGGCAGCACCTTCATTTCGCCACGAACTCCATGAGTTGTGACGATCTCTCCGGCTTTAATAAAGTCAAGCTTCATAATATCCTCCTTGAAAAACGAAAATGCGTGACGAGAACGCCACGCATATCCGTTAATCCACGATCTCGACTGTGACCTTTTCGCCGGTGCGTTGGGCAACAGTCTTTACGATGGTACGGATCTCCTTGGCGATCCGACCTCCGGACAGCAGTACCTTGCCCATGTCACCCTCGGCAACACGCAGCTCCAGCACCTTCCCATCCTCACCTTCAACTTCATCGACGGTAACGGCATCGGGATTGTCCACCAGATTCTTTGCCATATACAGCAAAAGTTCTTTCATTGTGCTAACTCCTTCAGAGATCTTACAGGACGCCAGCCTTCTTCAGCAGACCACGGACAGTGTCAGTGGGCTGAGCGCCGTTCTTGATCCAGGTCTGTGCCTTCTCAGCATCAACAGTGATGTTGCCGGACTCCAGCAGGGGGTTGTAAGTGCCGATCTCTTCGATGCAGCGACCGTCACGAGGAGAGCGGGAATCAGCAACCACGATCCGGTAGTAAGGAGCCTTCTTTGCACCCATTCTTCTAAGTCTGATCTTAACCATGAGTTTCACCTCCAAAATGATTGATTTTTCTATATCGCAAAGCACTTTGCTTTCAGCGAACCTGTTAAAAACCGGGGAATCCCCCGCCGAAGCCGCCCATACCCTTGAACCGCTTCATTTTCTTGCCCATACCGGGGCCGGAGAATTGCTTAATAAGGCTGCGCATCTGCTCAAAGGATTTCAGCAGTCGGTTCACATCCTCCACCTTCACGCCTGCGCCGGCAGCAATACGCTTTTTCCGGGAGGCGGCGATGATATTGGGATTTTCCCGTTCCTTAGGGGTCATGGAAAGGATAATTGCCTCTGTACGGGACATGGCCTTTTCATCCACATTCACATTTTTTAAGCTGCCTGCACCGGGCATCTGGGCCAAAATGTCCTGCATGGAACCCATGGCCTTCATCTGCACCATCTGCTCGTAAAAATCCTGCAGGGTGAATTTATTGGAACGGAGCTTTTCCTCCATTTCCGCAGCCTTTTTGGCATCGTATGCCTGCTCTGCCTTTTCAATCAGAGAGAGCACATCGCCCATGCCCAGGATCCGGGAAGCCATCCTATCCGGATGGAAAGGCTCAATATCCTCCAGCTTTTCGCCCATACCGGCAAACTTGATGGGTTTCCCGGTGACCGCGCGTACGGAAAGTGCCGCACCGCCTCTGGCATCACCATCCAGCTTGGAAAGCATAACCGAGTCAATATCCAGCCATTCATTAAAGCTCTGCGCCGCATTAACTGCATCCTGACCGGTCATGGCATCCACAACCAGCATGATCTCACTGGGATCAACGGCAGTTTTAATGCGCTTCAGCTCATCCATGAGCTCCTCGTCCACGTGCAACCGACCTGCGGTATCCAAGAACACCATATCATGGCCGTGCTGACGGGCATAGGTCACAGCTTCTTTTGCGGTCTTTACAGGGTCTTGCGTACCCCGTTCAAAAGCCAATATTCCAAGCTTATCTGCGCAGACTTTCAGCTGCTCGATAGCCGCTGGCCGGTAAATATCGCAGGCAACAAGCATGGGATTCTTCCCCTGCTTTTTCATGAGACCGGCAAGCTTTGCGCCGTTGGTAGTCTTACCTGCACCTTGCAGGCCCACCAGCATGACTACAGTCGGCCCGTTGGGGTTGATAGTAATATGCTTTTGATCACTGCCCATGAGCTTACACAGCTCTTCATTGACGATCTTCACGATCATCTGGGCCGGAGTCAATGATTCCAGCACATCTGCTCCCACGCAGCGCTCCGTAACGGACTTTGTAAAATCCTTGCAGACCTTATAGCTGACATCCGCTTCCAGCAATGCCATACGGATCTCCCGCATAGCCTCCTTTACATCAGCCTCTTTCAGACGGCCTTTGCCCCGGAGCTTTTTGAAGGTAGCGGAAATCTTTTCAGTTAAGCCTTCAAATGCCATAACTTACTCCTCAATAGATCTGGCCGCAGCAATGATTTTCTCCACCGCAGCCTTTACCGCGGGATCGGAATGCTGAGAAATATCCACCAAACTATCCATAATGGTTTGCACCGCAACTCTGCTTTGCAGAAAGCGCCGTACACAGCCGGTTTTTTCCTCCATCTTTTCCAGATGGGCCTCCGCCCGGGTAATATTATCGTGAACGCCCTGGCGGCTGACTCCCAATTCATCAGCGATCTCAGCCAGAGACATATCCTGATTGTAACGCATATCCAGGCATATCCGCTGGCGCTCGGTGAGCATTTCGCCATAGTAATCAAACAGCAAAAGCATCCGCACCGGATCCATGGATATCCCTCCTGTAAATGAGTTTTACTTTACACCTTGGGTATCATACACCATATGCATGAAGATGTCAAGTATTTTTTCTTGTCACTTGCCAAAAATTTGATACCACCGGGAAAGCTCCTGCACCGCCACGAATCCCATTCTTTCATAAAGGCGCACAGCTCGGGTATTTTGCTGGGCTACCATAAGGGAAAGCACATCCCCGTTAAGCACTTCCGTCAGCGCCCGAACCACCGTTTCTCCTTTTCCCGGCCTCACAGCTACCACCGCGTGAATAAAATCGTTTGACGCCTTTCCAATACCGAGAAGTTCCCCATTTTCGTGCACAAAATAGCCGTCCCCCGCCTTTAACAGCTCTTTCCCGTCTTCGTTATCCATATAGGCAGAGTTAGGGACATTCTCCATATATTGATTGTAAATATCCAGCC
The DNA here is from genome assembly GCA_045532105.1 of Faecousia sp. GTDB lineage: Bacteria > Bacillota > Clostridia > Oscillospirales > Oscillospiraceae > Faecousia. The sequence continues at coordinate 28,889 of JAZSFE010000028.1, read as the reverse complement.
ACTGCTGCATCGTTTCCTCCGTTACAGGAAACAGACACGCCCCACTGGGAGGGATCACAGATTTATCACACTGCATTTTTACAAGTGTGGCCAATAAAGGAAATTTCTCCAAAAACGGATGCCCCGCGCAATCCATCCACTCCGCCCCGCAGGCGCGGCAGAAATGAATGCACTCCTCAATCAGTTTCTCAGGATCAGATGCCGAACGGATCTTAATATGCGCCCGCTTCCGATATGGGATCTCCCGCAAGAATAAACTGGCAACGCCAAATTCCGATGTGAACATAGGAATATCTTTCATAATATCCCTCCTTTTGGAAATATTGTACCATGCTTTCCATATTCTTACAAGCTATCTCCATATTTCCACTTATTTCCCTTGCATTCCGTTTTTCATATCCCTATAATCTACTCGTAAATCCCACAAAGGAGTTTTGACAATGAACAAAATTATTTGCAAGAAAGAATATGATACCGAGACCGCAACCCTCATTAAGAAATTTACTTACAGTTATTTCGGTGACCCCTGCGGTTACGAGGAAACTCTGTATCAAACCCCTTCCGGACTGTACTTTTTGTACGTCCGTGGCGGCGAAGCTTCCCAATACCCCGAAGAGGACATTCTCCGCCTGGCCAGAGCTAAGGTTGACGATTGGATGCAAAACCATTAAAAAAGCATTTGGAGACTGCAATTGCAGTCTCCTTTTTCTTGACAGATATGGTATGATATTGGTAGAAATTTTCAAATTGGGTGATATACCTTGAAACATTTTTTGGTTTTACTCTTATTGTGTTCCATTTCTCTATCCTGCCTTGGCTGTTCGGATGCTCAGACCCCGGCTCAAATCGTGGCGACTACACTTCCCGTCTATGAATTTACCACCCGCCTTTGTCAGGACACCGGTCTTTCCGTGACCCGACTGGTAACGGAAAGTGTTTCCTGTCTGCATGACTATTCTCTTTCTGTTCGGCAAGTCAAAGCGTTGGAAAGCGCGCAGATCGTGGTGCTGTCCGGAGGTGGATTGGAAGATTTTATGACAGATGCTTTGTCTGACTGCGAACAGGTCATCGACAGTTCCTGCAACATTTCCCTGTCCCAGTGTCACGAAGATCATCACGATCACGAACACGAAGCAGACCCCCATATTTGGCTCTCCCCGGAATATGCCAAAGCAATGGCCGCCAACATCTGCCGCGAGCTTGCGGAAATATACCCACAGCACACCAATATCTTTGCGAAAAATCTGGAATCACTGCACGCAGAGCTAGATGCGCTGGAATCCTACGGAAAGCAGCAGCTGTCACAGCTGTCCTGCCGCCAGCTGGTTACCTTTCACGACGGTTTTCATTATTTGGCAGAAGCCTTTGATCTTGAGATCCTAAAAGCCGTGGAAGAAGAATCCGGCAGCGAAGCATCTGCTATGGAATTGAAAGAACTTACGCTTCTCATTCGGAACAACCACCTTCCTGCCATTTTTACCGAGCGCAGCGGAAGCGTATCTGCCGCCGGGATCCTGTCCGCCGAAACCGGTGTTTCGGTCTATTCTTTGGATATGGCAATGAGCGGCTACAGCTATTTTGAAGCCATGCGTCACAACATTGATACATTAAAGGAGGCATTGGGATGAACTTAGCCATGCACGGAAACTCCTGCGGCGATTCCTGCTGCCTGAAAATTCAAAACTTAGGCATTGATATTGGCGACAGCCACATTTTTGACAATGTAAACCTGCACATCCATTGTGGTGAGTTGGTCGCCCTCATCGGCCCCAACGGCGCAGGAAAAAGCACCCTGATCAAAGCCATTTTAGGTCAACAGGAATACCGCGGTGTCATCGCCTTTACCACCCCTGGCCAAAGAGGCAAAAAGCCTACCATCGGCTATGTGCCCCAAAGTCCTTCCTTTGACCCGGGCGATCCTGTGAGTGTAGAAGATCTGTTTGTGTGCTGTAAAAGCCGCCGCCCCGCATTCTTAAGACCCAAAAAAGCAACACGGCAAACCATTTTGGAATGTCTGGACAGAGTCCATGCGGCCGATCTCATAGATAAGCGCATCGGCACACTCTCCGGTGGCGAATTGCAGCGCGTACTGCTGGCTTTGGCATTAGAGCCCATCCCCAACATTCTGATCCTTGACGAGCCTTTGTCCGGTGTGGATATTGAAGGTCAGGCAGGTCTTATGGATATGCTGGACGAGCTGCGTCGGGTGTATGATCTGTCCGTTCTCATGACCACCCACGACTTTTCCATTCTTCCCCGGTATGCCGATCAGGCCGTACTCATTGACCACGGCATTGTCTGCTGCGGTTCTCCCAACGAAGTGCTGGCATCCGAAGCCTTTCACCGCACTTTTCACTTAAAAGGAGGGGAAGCAAAATGACTGTTTGGTATCAGCTTTGTCAGCTCCTCCCCTTTGAAATGCTCCAATGGCAATTCATGCAAAATGCCCTGCTGGCCATTCTCATCATGTCCCCGTTGTTTGGTTTGATGTCCACCATGATCGTCACAGGAAAAATGAGCTTTTTCTCCGACGCTCTGGGCCACTCAGCTTTCACGGGTATCGCCATTGGCTGCATCTGCGGACTGACCCAACCCACATGGGCAGCAGTACTCTTCAGCGTAGTCTTTGCGCTGCTTTTCTCTTTTGTCCGAAGCCGCAGCAACCAGGCTGCAGACACCATCATCGGCGTGTTCTCCAGCACCGCCGTAGCGCTGGGAATCTTTATTGCCACCCTTGGGGGCAATAGCTTTTCCAAGTATAACACCTATCTTATCGGCGATATTCTTTCCGTAACTCCCAGTCAAATCAAGATCCTGGCCATCGTCTTACTGGCTATGCTGATCTTCTGGATGCTATTCTCCAATCGTCTGACGCTTACCGCCATCCATCCCCATCTTGCATCCTCCCGGGGCATCCCCATCCGGCTGTCTCAAGCCATCTTTACAACAGCCATTGCTGTGGTGGTTACATTATCCATCTCCAGCGTTGGCCTGCTGATTCTAAATTCTTTACTAGTGCTGCCAGCAGCAGCCGCAAGAAATGTGGCAAAAAACCTACGTCAATATCACCTGTTTTCCGTGCTCTTTGCCCTGGTATCAGGCATTGGTGGTTTAACTGCCTCTTACTATTTGGGAAGCTCCGCAGGTGCTGCCATTTCCTTACTTTTGGCAGTTATTTTTGCAATCAGCTTTTGCCTACGTAAACGGAGGGCATAATATGGAACCTGTGAATATGCAGATCATCGCCCGTATGAAAAGTGACTTTCCCACCAAATTCGGTATTCCCCGTCAAAGCGGATTGGTTGAGCAGCTGCGCTCAACGATCATCTTTGAACCGGATTACCGTAATGCAGAAGCGTTGCGGGGCATTGAAGGATTTTCCCACCTATGGCTGATCTGGCAATTCTCTGAAGCAGTAAGGGAAGATTGGTCTCCCACAGTTCGGCCACCTCGTTTAGGAGGTAATATCCGCATGGGCGTATTTGCCACTCGCTCCCCTTTCCGTCCAAATTCCATCGGTCTTTCCAGTGTAAAGCTGTTAGGCGTTGAGCAAACCGCCGAATACGGCGCCGTACTCCATGTAGGCGGTGCAGACCTTATGGACGGCACACCTATTTTCGACATCAAGCCCTATGTCCCCTACAGTGATATTCATACAGAAGCCACCGGCGGCTTTACGGACAATGCCGGAGATTTTCTTTTGGAAGTCAATTTCCCTGCTCACCTGCTGGAAAAGCTGCCTGAAGAGAAACAAGAAGCCGCAATTCTGGTTCTGTCACACGACCCACGTCCATCTTATCAGCGGGATTCCGATCGCATCTACGGTCTTTCCTTTGCCGGCTTTGACCTAAGATTTACGGTGAAGGAAAATATACTCACAGTCTGTGAAGTCTCCCCATTATAAACACAAAAAAGAGAGCCAAAAGGCTCTCTTTTTTACTGTTTTCTTGACTTTTTCAGCATTAAAATGCCAACCACGGTAGAACCTATTGTGAATACATCAAATACTGCGCCCACATAGTTTTGAATGGACAAATCAAATGACACCCAAAGAAGCTGACAAGCAATCATCACAATTTTTAATACTTTTTCACTCTTCGTGTCCAAATACCAAGTATACAGACAAGCCGCAAAAGTCGGAAACCATTCCACAACCTCGCTGGGCATCACCAGCAGCGTCAGTCCCACCTGAATCGCCATAAACAAGAGCTTATAGGCCAAGGTAAATTTCACCCGGACACATATGATATTGCGCAAAACACTGACAACATTGGTGATCGTTCCTGTAATGCCGCCCAACACAAGCTGACCGATACCCATAACGGCAAACTGCACACATTGGGCAACAAGGATCCTTTGCTTGCCGCGGATCACCCCAATCGCCACCATCATCAACGAACCGACCAAAAAGATGGCATTGCCAATAATGATATGATTCAAATGCAATCCCCCCGAAAAAATAGCCGCCCGCACAAAAAGGGCAGCAAAACAACATAATTATTATAACACAATATCATTTATACCGTCAAGACATGTTTCGATTCACATGATAACTTCTCCTTTTTGTACGAATACGCCCCATTAATTTCATGTAAATTGCGAATTGTTATGCTCATATAAATATGTTATATTATAGACACAAAGAGAATCTCAGGCTCGTAAACGGGCCAACACGACGACTTCCTAAACAAGTGGGATGTTCCGGCACATAGGTGACTCGAGCGTACGAGGATATATAGAAGATGAGGTGCCGAGGAGCGAATTCCGAACCGCAGGTAGTAGCGTCGAAACCGTAGAAAGAGAGGTTAACCAAGGATGTTAGATAATAAGAGTGAACAGAAATGACCCTTGACTGCAGCCAAAGAACCAGCACCGCAGTCAAGGGTCATTTCTTTTTGCTCTGACGCCATGTTTTTATAGTAATTTCCTCCTTTTCGGGCAAACTGTACATGACGACGCAAAGGAGTGAAAACATGATCGAACAGGATACCATTAAACTTTTACGGGAATGTGATGCCGGGATCAAAATGGGCATCGCTTCCATTGACGATGTTCTGGAGCATACTCAGGGCGATTCTCTTCACCAGATCTTGTCGACCTGCAAAGATGAACACGAACAGCTGCAACACCAGGTGCAGGCATTACTGGGAGAATACCATGATAAAGGGAAAGCACCCAACCCCATTGCCAGCGGAATGTCCTGGGTTAAGACGAAGGTCAAACTGGATATTAAGGAATCAGATGACACCATTGCCGGTCTTATGACTGACGGCTGCAACATGGGCGTAAAGTCTCTCAACCGTTATCTAAACCAATACCCCGCCGCAGACGAAAAGTCCAAAGATCTGGCCAAAAAGATCATCCACCTGGAGTCAGACCTTATTCAAAAACTGCAGCCCTATTTATAAAACATTGCGTGCACCGAAAATTTTCGGTGCACGCATTTTTGTCGAAACCGCGCTTTACAATCCTCCCCTCTTTTGATATACTAAAACCAGTATGCACAGGAGGATTATACATGGATCCCGAATTGGAAGAAATCAAAAAACTCATCGCTGAGCCGGAAATACCCGAGCCTCCGATTATATGTGCGCCGCAGCAGGAGCTTCGGCGCAGCAGCTTTGCACGCATTTGCGGCAAGATCCTGCTGGTAATACTGCAAACTGTACTGCTATTATGCATTACGCTTTACGGTGTAATGTTTGTGCTGGCCAAAGGCCCCTCCCCCACTGCCAGAAATCTTTTTGTGCTGTCAGTGCGGGAAACCAGTGCCGTTGGTTTTTTGGCCAATCTATTTTTTACAGATGCTGAAATCGCAGAAATCGAAAACGCAACCGGCGATGTAAATTACGAAGATACAGACACATCCCTTATTGAGATCCCCAACACCCCCAATAACAGTGACGATGCCACCGCAGATGCCTGGGGACTAATCGATGAAGACGGCGACGGCATCATCATCGATCCGGTACGCGGTGAGGGTTACCGGGGGTACATGATGGTAGTCCTTGACCCCAGCCGTGTCATTATGGGCAGCAAGGTAGACTCCTTTGGCAAACGCGGTTACACCATTGAACAAATGGTAAAGGAATTTGATGCCGTGGCAGGCATCAATGCGGGCGGTTTTTACGACCCCGAGGGTCGGGGAAACGGAAGCATTCCCGACACCATGGTGGTCTATGACGGAGAAGTATACTATTCCTCCTACGGCAGCGCTGCAGGCTTTGCAGGTATTGACAGCAATCACATCCTTCATGTGGGCAAATTCACCGCCCAGCAGGTCAAGGATAAAGACATTCAATACGGTGTTGGTTTCGGCCCTGTTCTCATCAGCAACGGTCAGTTAGCTCCCATTCAGAACAGCGGCGTAAACCCCAGAACCGGTATCGGCCAGCGTTCTGACGGCGCATATCTGTTCCTGGTGATCGAAGGTCGTCAGGTCAGCAGCCTTGGGGCAACATATATGGATATGGCAGAGATCTTCCTTTCTTATGGCGCTGTAAATGCCTGCAACCTGGATGGCGGTTCTTCCTCCATGATGTGGTATAACGGCAGCTATGTGAATGATTGCGCCTCTGTTGTGGGTATCCGTCCGGTTCCCACTTCGTTCCTTGTTCTGAAGAAAGGAGACGCGGAAAATGACGGATAACAAAAAGCGGCTTTCAAAATTTTCCTTAGGCTTATGCATTTATGCGGGGGTATTTCTCCTCATTTCCTTTATTGGGCTGGTCATCTTTTGGGATTACATGAAAGCCTACGAACAAACCCGACCCGCCACCGCGCTGCAGGAATATGCTCAGCAGCTTACGGCCCAGCACATCTGCGATCTTTCTGAAGAACTTGTAGATCGGGTAGATCACACACTTCAAACCGCAGAGCAATGCCGAAGCACAATCCTCGATTCTCTCACAGGGGATCTTACCTTTGTGAAAAAAGCAACCGAATCTACTGAATCCAAGCACATTTACATGATTCTTTCCGGCAATCAACGCATAGGCACTGTAGAGCTGTCTCAACGGGAATCGGCCTCTTACGGATTTGCTTCATGGCGTGTTACTGCCGAAAATTTCGATCTTTCCTATCTTCTTACCCAAGAAGTAGAAATTACTGTCCCCGCATCTTTTAAAGTCAGCGTATTTGGAAATTTAGCTTCCGATGCGCATATCAGCAACGATCGCGTTCCTTACCCCCTGCTGGAAAAATTATATGATGACTACACCCTTCCCTACCTAAACACTTATACCTTAGGTTCTTTCCTTGGGCAGCCTCAGATCACAGTCACCGATGGCAGCGGCACAGAAATTACGCTCACAGAAGAAATGGACTTCAGCGACTATCTGCCGGCCTGTACCCAGCAGCAGATCGCTTCCCTGGATACTGCCGCAGACACCTTTGTCCGCAGATATGTGGACTTCATCTCCAAGAAAAATGATGACACCTCCGGAAACTACAGCCGGCTCACCGCCTGCCTTGTTCCCAACTCTGATCTCCAGAAGCGGGCATACGGCATTCTGGACGGACTGCTTTGGGTGTCTGACCGAAAGGCCAGCCTTGAATCTCTAAACATTCACAGGTATGTTGATCTTGGGGACAACCGATATATGTGCGAGCTTACCTATGTGGTCAATACCAGCACCCATGCAGGCACGACGAAATCCGAAAACAATGTTATGGTCGTATTTCAAAATACCTCAACGGGTCTAAAAGCAGAAATGATGGTAAACGAATAACTTACCCGCACTTTTGACTGATACCTGTTTAAGGCAGCCGGGATCTTTTCGGCTGCCTTTCATGCTTTTGCACATTCCCCTGTTTTTCGCTACGATTTACCATATTTGTATGCTATGCTATTTTATAATGCTGAAAGGAGATATCCGTATGCGCACAAAGAAAAAACACCTTGGCCTTATTATCGCAATATGCCTAGTGACCCTGGGCTGCATTGCAGCTGTTTTATGGAACGCAGCCGGTTCTCTTTTCCCAGTTACAGCTACACAAAAAATGGTTTGGAACTATGCCACGGAGCACGGATATTTCTACGGCAGCTACCCCCAAAGCCTGATTGATCTGCTGGAACGAAATCCGGAAACGGAACAATTCGTTTTGCAATTCCCTGAAGCCAGCAAAAAAGAGTATACCATTGACTTATCAGGATACGAAGATCCCGAAACCGTCCCTTTGTTTCTTCAATGGGATCAGCAATGGGGATATATTACTTATGGAAATGACGTTGCAGGTCTAACAGGCTGTGGCCCTGTAAGCCTTTCCATGGCAGCATTTTACTTATCCGGCGGCAGCAGCGACTACACTCCGGAAAAGATCATTGAATTTGCTATAGAAAATCACTATTATGTCCCCGGAAGCGGCTCTTCCTGGTCACTGATCAGCAAAGGCGGCGAACTGCTTGGTTTTCAAGTAACAGAGCTGCCATTGGACGAAAACCGCATTCAGAGCAAATTGGAAGCGGGCATTCCCATCATCTGTGTAATGGGGCCCGGCGACTTTACCACCTCTGGCCATTTCCTAGTCCTGACCGGTTATGAAAACGGAAAGATCATCCTGAACGACCCCAACAGCATGGCAAATTCACAGAAGCTATGGACTTATGAGCAGCTTAAACCCCAGATCAAAAATCTTTGGAGCATAGAAAATAACTAACGCCTTTTTTATTTCACACTTTTCCACAATTTTACTTGAATCTCGCGGCTTTTCCCGGGAAAAACACTTCCCTTTCAGAAAAAAATGTGGTACAATACATTGTCAAACCAGCACAAAACCTGTCAACGGTTTTTACACGGCTTACCGAAAAGAGGGTATGATTATGTCTGAATTTCATAACATTTCCGTGATCCTGCCTTCCCTGGATCCGGATCAAAAACTACTGACCGTGATCGACGGCCTGCTAGAATACGGATTTACTGACATTATTCTCATCAATGATGGCAGCAAACCGGAGAATCTTCATTATTTTACAGAAGCCGCACAGCACCCCGAAGTTCATTTGCTGCACCATGATGTAAATCGCGGTAAAGGCGCCGCCTTAAAGACCGCCTTTCATTGGGTCATGAAAAACCGCCCGAACACACAGGGCGTCGTTACCGTAGACGGTGACAACCAGCACCATCCCGATGATACCCGCGCATGCGCTGCGCATATGCAGCAAACAGATCGGATCGTACTTGGTGTGCGGGATTTCTCTCAGCCGGATGTACCCGTGCGTAGTCGCACCGGCAACCGCATTACTTCCTTTGTGTTCAAATTCTTTGTGGGTATGACCATTTCCGATACTCAAACAGGACTTCGGGCAATCCCTGCAAAGCTTTTGCCTGCCATGTGTGAAGTAGCCGGTGATCGATTCGAATACGAAACCAATATGCTTCTGGCTATGAAAACCCACAGATTTGACTTTGACGAAGTTAAGATCCGTACCGTATACATTGAGGAAAACAAAAGCTCGCACTTTCGGGTGTTTCGGGACTCCTGGCGGATCTACAAGCTTATTCTCGGTCATTTCTTTCGGTTCGCTGTAAGTTCCGTAACCTGCGCAGTGGTGGACGAAGGCCTGTATATGCTGCTGTCCTTCCTCCTGCACAATGTGCTGTCAGGATTTTTGCTCACAGCCGTACCTGTGGCCGCGGCAAGGCTTTTCTCCTCCATTTTAAATTTCTTTATGAATCAGAAAATGGTCTTCCATTCCAAAGGCAACACCGGAAAGGCCATGCTGAAATATTTTATGCTTGCCCTGCCCCTGGCCGCCTGCCAACTGTGCCTGACCCATTTCGGCATTATGCTTCTGGGAATTCACGACAATCAAACAATCCTGCGTGGACTGGTTTATGGCATCGTTATGGCTATTCTGTTCCTTGCCAGCTACTTTATCCAGCAGCGTTGGGTATTTGCCAACAAAGAAAAATAAATCGCAATATCAAGAGGTATCAAGTTCATGGAAAACATACAAGTAACTCGCCGCAGACGCCCCCAAAGGGAAAAGCTCACTATCAAGCAGATCGTCCTGCGCAGCGTTTTAGTATTTTTTACCGTTATTCTTTTGCTGGTTGCAGCGCTTTGTATGGTCTGCGGCCTGATCTTTAACGGCCCCAGCGAGTCTGCCCGTGACGTCTTGACCATGTCCATGCTGGAATCCAGCGGCATGAAGTGGTTTCCTGCTATATTTATCGGTCAGGACACTGTAGATCAAATTCAGGCCAACATTTCCTCTGCCCTGCCCAATGACATTTCCGGCTCTGACAGCGTCATCATTCAGCCGGGCAACGATCTGACCAGCGAGGAGTGGAAAGACCATCCTGACGGAGTCCGTATAGAATATGTGTCCGGGGATACCTATAACGCATATGTGATGCTGATCCGGGATCCTTCCGCTGTGTATATGGCTACCTCAACGGAAAAATTCTCCACCAGCATTCCCGGTGAGCGCATCCACAACCAAATCTATAAAGAGGGCGCTATCGCCGCCATCAATGCCGGCGCATTCTATGATAACGGCACATCCAGTTCCGTTGTGGGCAGCGTGCCCCAGGGTCTGGTCATCGCCGGCGGGACAGTGCGTTGGGAATCCGGTTCTGCTCCCGAAAAAGGTTTCGTAGGCTTTAATCAGGACAATATCCTGGTAGTTGCCAAGGAAATGACCGGCACAAAAGCTCTGGAGCTTGGCATTCGGGATGGCTGCTGCTTTGGCCCGGTGCTGATTATGGACGGTGCAATTAACGAAGAAGCCTATAATTCCAATTCCGGCTACAATCCCAGAACCGCCATCGGCCAGCGTTCCGACGGCACAGTTTTGTTCGTCTGCATTGACGGCAGACAGGCCGGCTCTCTTGGCGGCGCCTATAAGGACATTATCGACATTATGACAGAATACGGTGCCGTGAATGCCTGTAATTTGGACGGTGGTTCTTCCACTGTTATGCTCTATAAGGATACCTACGGAAAATATTCGGGTAATGTGATCATCGGCGACGACATCAAGATGATTAACAATTACTCTCTGCTCCAGGCAGAACCCAGACGCATGCCCACCTTCTTCATGGTGCGGCCCAATAGTGAGGACTAAGCTATGTACCAGGGAAAATATACAAATAACAACACTTCCCGACCCTCCCGCAGACCCGTGAGAGAAAAAACACCTCGGGAAAAGAAAAAGATCCCCTCGTTTTACTATATTTACGGCGGCTGTGTTGCGCTTTTTCTAGTGATCGTGAGCATTGCGCTGATCCCCTTGCATATTTGGCTGGTGAATTTTGAAGCCTCCCAGCCCAGCCATAAGCGCGACGAGATCTATGCAGAACTGTTTGCCGACCCGGACTGGGAAAAGGTCTATACACTCTCCGGCATGGAAGACAATGCCTTTGAAAACAAAACCACCTATGCCGCTTATATGGAGCAGTTGGTTGGCGACCGGGAACTGACCTGTCTGGAAACCTCTGCAGGTCTTTCCGGAGACAAAAAATTTATCATCAAGCTGGATGACCAGAAAATTGCCGGTTTCACCCTTACGGAAAACCCCGACAACAAAAAATCCCCTTGGGAGATGTCTGCACTGGAACTCTTCACCTCCGGCAATCAAGCGGTTACCGTAGAAAAATCTCCCACACAAACCATTTATATCAACGGCATTGCCCTGGATGACAGCTATACCATCCGGACTGTCTCCACACCTGCTGAGGATTACCTACCCGAGGGCATACACGGATATCAGGTGGTGCAGCAACAGGTCAGCGGCCTGCTCACAGAGCCTGTGGTGACCGTCAAAAATGCAGACGGAAGCCTGGCCTCTGTCACCAAGAACCCTGAAACCGGCATTTATGAGCAAGGTGTATCTCAGCAGCAACCCACCACCGAAGAAAAGGAACTTGCTCTTAAGGCTACGCAGGCCTATGGCAAATACATGATCAAGGCCACCAATCTTACGGAAATTCAAAAGTATTTCCAAACCAATTCTCAATTCTACGAAACGCTCCGCAAAAGTGAAGTTAACTGGGCGCAGCAAGGCGCATCCTATAACTTCAGCGACGCTGTTTACAGTGACTATTACCGCTACAGTGACGATCTGTTCTCCATTAACATTGATGTAACTCTGAACCAGGTTCGTCTTAACGGCACGGTCAAGGAATATCCCCTGAAGAACACCATGTTCTTCCAAAAAAATTCCAACGGCCAGTGGCTGGTTATGGAAGCAACCAATGTAAACGTCCAAACGCTTCGCCAGCAGGTGCGCGTAGTATTCATGAATGACGAAACCGTGCTCTCCGATGAAATGATCGCCACTGATGTAAACTCCATTACCCTGCCCTCCGTCACCGCGCCTGAAGGCCAGATCTTAAAGGGTTGGGTGAAAAAGGGAACAGATGCCAATGGCAAAGCTACCCTGACCATGGTATTTAATGCCACGGAAAACAATCAAGTTTACCTGCCGGAATCCTACGTTCTGGAGCCTATGACGCTTTATCCTCTCTTTGAGGAGGCACAAGGATAAATGGATGCTGTTTTAAGTTACTTTGCCGTACAGTTTGATCTGCCTATCTTGGATTGGATCGCAGAGAATATGTACTGCGACTTTTTGGACTTTGTTATGCCGCTGATCACCGTTTTGGGCAATGCAGGAATTTTCTGGATCCTTTTGGCTGTGGCATTCCTGTGCATCCCAAAATACCGGAAGGTTGGACTAAGCATGGGTGTTGCGCTAATTATGGGTCTGCTGATCTGCAACATTACCCTGAAACCCCTGGTCGCACGCATCCGGCCTTACGATTATCAGCTGCAATACTTTGGAAAAACCATTGAATTGCTTATTGCAACACCCCACGATTTTTCCTTCCCCTCCGGACATACGCTTGCATCTTTCGAGGCAGCCACCGTGCTGTGTATCCACAACAAAAAGCTGGGCATACCGGCAATGATCCTGGCCTGTCTCATTGCTTTCTCACGGTTGTATCTGTATGTTCACTACCCCACCGATGTGCTGTTTTCTGTTTTCCTGGGCCTTGGCATCGCTTTTCTTGCCAGCTGGCTTGTGGGTAAACTTTGGAACAAATTTGAGCACAAAAACACCGCTGTATAAACATTGTGCGCATGGGAAAACCCATGCGCACAATTCCTTTTGTAACCTCTTCTTGCTTGACAAATCAAATTTCGGGGATTATAATTTCATCTGTTGGTACGGGCCTGTAGCGCAGCTGGGAGCGCATTACATTCGCATTGTAGGGGTCGTCGGTTCGAATCCGATCAGGTCCACCAAACTAAAAACCTCCACCCAATGGGTGGAGGTTTTTAAATCATACGTCATTATAAAATAAGCGCATCCGCTGCAGGGAAAAGTGGCTGGTCCAAAAGCCGTTTGGCCAGTTTCGCCATCTGCTCAATCGTTTCTACAAATCCCCCATGATGCCATCTTAACACCATAGACATCAATCCGCATACAGCAAACATCATCACCTGACGCCGACTTTGAAGATCGTCACCGACCAAAAGGCGCGCAGGCAAAATGCTTTCGCTAACAGAATAATCCATGACCCTTTCAATCATAAGGCCACTCAACCCGCTAAACTGCAAAGCATTCAAAAACTCTTTTTTAGAATACCAAAATTCAAAAAAGGTTTCCAATTCCATTTGCAAGCTGCGCCTTTTACCCTTTTGCCAATCATGGCTAAAAAAGCCATAATCCAGTATCGTATGGTCAATCAGTGCATGGAGCGCACCCTCTTTACCGGTGAAATATCGGTAAAAAGACTTCCTGGGGATCTCCATCCTTTCGCAAAGATCACTGATCATAATATCATCATAGCGCACAGACTGCATCATATCTAAAAGGCCTTGCTCTAGTTGTCTTTGCCGCTGGGCAGACTGTTCAGTTTTGCATAGTTTATACAAACCAAATCACCCTTTCTTTCCCTGATATTATACCAAAAAACCCCATTTCGTCAACCTTTTTGTGATTTTTTACAAAAGCGAGGCATTCTTTTCTGTGGCCTGTGTCACAAAATTACCTTTTTGGGTCTATGGAATCATGCATGTATAGATTATAATATGTGTGTTAAACTGTCGCACTATGCGACAAAATGTTTTTAGGAGGAAGAAATATGGCTAAGAAACCAGTTCAACTGGACGCCAACGGTTACCGTAAGTTTGGTATCCGCGACTCTATCGCATATGCTGCCGGCGACCTCGGCTGTAACATGAGCTTTGCCCTGAAGGGCACTATGGCTCTGTTCTGGACTCAGGTCATGGGTATGGAGCTCTGGTACTCCCTGCTTCTCGTGATCGTGCAAGTTTGGGACGCAATCAACGATCCCCTGATCGGTTCCATGATCGACGCCGACAAGCGTAAGTACAAGAGGAACAAGTTCCTTACTTACATCTGGGCCGGTTCAATCGGTCTGATCGTCGGTGGTGCTTGTTGCTTTATCCCTGTTCCCCAGGCACCTCTGTGGGCTAAGTTTATTATCTTTATTGCCGGCTATGTAATCTGGGACGCTTTCTATACTGTCGCAAATGTTCCTTACGGCAGCCTGCTGTCCCTGATCTCCAAGGAGCCTGCTGACCGGGCTTCCCTGTCCGCATGGCGCTCCATCGGCTCCATGGTGGGCAATATGCTTCCCATGGTCATCCTACCCTTCCTGATCTACAATGAGGACGAGTCCCTGAACGGCACCATGGTGTTTGTGGCCGCTCTGGTCATGGGTGTGCTGGGCTTTATCTGCTTCCAGTTCATGATCCGCAACACCGAGATCCGTGTGGATACAAATGTCACTCTAAATGAAGAGCAGCCCAAGTTCAACGTCATCGAGGCGATGAAGAACTTTATTCACAACCGCCCCGCTGTCGGCGCTACCATTGCTGCAATGGGCATGTTCATTGGTATGCAGGGTGCTACCACTGCTGTTTCCGTTGTGTTCCAGATCTACTTCAAGAACACCGAGATTTCCGGTATCGTGCAGCTGTTTGCCATGATTCCCATCCTTCTGTTCACTCCCCTGGCACGTAAAATGGTGGTCAAATACGGCAAAAAGGAGCTCTCCGTTGTTGGCGCTATCTGCTCCATCGTCGGCGGCCTTGGTCTGTTTATCATCACCCCCAACAACACCAATCTGGACCTGGTCATCTATATCCTCTGCCAGTTGGTCTACAGTCTGGGTCTTGGCATTTACTCCACTGTTTCCTGGGCTATGATGGGCGACGCCATCGACTACAACGAGTGGAAGACCGGCAAGCGCGAGGAAGGCGTTGTTTACTCTCTGCATTCCTTCTTCCGTAAACTGGCACAGGGCGTTGGTCCTGCCGTTGCTCTGGTCATCATGAACAGCCTCGGCTATGTCAACAACGCTGTTGACGAATTTGGCAATGCCAAGATTGATGTCACCCTGCTGTCTTGGGATGTGGCTGTGAACCTGCGTGTTCTGGTTGCCGCTCTGTTCCTGGTTGCTGCAGTGATGCAGTTCGTTGGCCTTGCACTTATCTACAATCTGGACAAGAAGACTCTGACCAAGATGAACGAGGAACTGGCTGCCCGCCAAATTACTCAGGAGTAATCCTCCCCTATTAAATCAAAATCCCGGAGCTGCCAAGCAGTTCCGGGATTCTTTTTATATTCCGTTGCCTCGCAGCTCAATGATCTGGTCACGCAGCACTGCCGCATACTCGTATTCCATCATCTTTGCCGCTTCCTTCATTTGCTTTTCCAGGCGCGCGATCTCTTTTTCCTTTTCTGCCTTGGTCATCTTGATGCCGGCTCTTCCCTTGCGTTCTGCAGTAGGCGCAGAGATCTCGATGAGATCCCGGACAGACTTGATAATGGTCTTGGGCACGATGCCGTTAGCCTTGTTATAAGCATCCTGTATCTCGCGACGGCGGGCCGTTTCGTCAATGGCCGCACGCATAGAGGGCGTTATATTGTCAGCATACATAATTACCAGGCCCTCTGCATTTCTGGCAGCGCGGCCAATGGTCTGAATGAGGCTGGTCTCACTGCGCAGGAAGCCTTCCTTGTCCGCATCCAGAATCGCTACCAGGCTGACCTCTGGAAGGTCCAGTCCCTCACGGAGCAAATTGATGCCCACAAGCACATCGAATTTTGCCATACGCAGATCACGAATGATCTCCATCCGCTCCATTGCGCCGATATCCGAGTGCATATAGCGAACCTTAATGCCCGCCTTTTGGAAATAAGCAGTAAGATCCTCTGCCATTTTCTTAGTAAGTGTAGTTACCAGAACCCGCTCATTTTTCGCGCTTCTTGCGTTGATCTCTCCAATCAAATCGTCGATCTGCCCATCAATGGGCCGCACTTGAACAACAGGATCTAAAAGGCCGGTGGGCCGGATCACCTGCTCTACCGTCTGACCGGAGCGGGTGCGCTCATATTCTGCCGGTGTGGCGGAAACATAAATCACTTGATTGAGCTTGCTGTCAAATTCCTCAAAGTTCAGCGGCCGGTTGTCATAGGCAGATGGCAGTCGGAAGCCATAATTCACCAATGCATCTTTTCGGCTGCGGTCACCGGCATACATAGCGCGGCACTGGGGCAGCGTTACATGACTCTCGTCCACAAAAAGCAGAAAATCATCGGGGAAATAGTCCAGAAGCGTTGTCGGTGGTGTGCCCGGTGCACGGCCCTGAATGACCCGAGAGTAGTTCTCAATGCCGTTGCAAAAGCCGATTTCTGTAAGCATTTCCAGATCGTACGCTGTCCTCTGGGCGATTCTCTGGGCCTCCAGCAGCTTATCATGGGCGCGGAACCATGCCACTTGATCGTCACATTCCCGCCGGATTTCCAGCATGGCACGCTGCAGCTTTTCCTTAGACGCCACATAGTGGCTGGCCGGATAAATGGCCACATGATCCAAATACCGCTCCGGAATACCGGTCACTGCGTTGATTTCAGAAATGCGGTCAATCTCATCGCCAAAGAATTCCACCCGAATAGCCCGACCGGACCAATATGCCGGATATACCTCCAAGGTATCACCCCGCAAACGGAACTTATTTCTGGAAAATTCCAAATCATTGCGCTCGTAGCGAATCTCCGCCAATTTATGCAAAATGTCATCCAGCGGCCGTTCCTGTCCCACCCGCAGGGAGATAACCATGCTCTTATAATCAATGGGGTCACCCAGACCATACAGGCAGCTGACAGAACTGACCACGATCACATCCCGACGCTCAAACAGCGCTGAAGTCGCACTATGGCGCAGGCGGTCGATCTCTTCGTTAATTGACGCATCCTTTTCAATATAGGTATCCGTATGGGCAATATACGCCTCCGGCTGATAATAATCGTAGTAGGAGATGAAATACTCCACCGCATTATCCGGGAAAAATTCGCGGAACTCACTGCAAAGCTGAGCGGCAAGCGTCTTGTTATGTGCCAAGACGAGAGTGGGCCGGTTCAGTTTTTCAATGACAGATGCCATGGTATAAGTCTTACCGGAGCCGGTAACACCCAAAAGCGTCTGCTCCCGCAGCCCCCAGTTTACGCCCTCTACCAGCTTGCTGATCGCTTCCGGCTGATCGCCGGAGGGGCGAAATTCAGAATGTAAAACAAATCGGTCCAATCCTATCACCACTTTTCTATAATGTAACTATACTATACCACAAGGGATAAACTATGTAAATATAAGAATAAATTACGAAAAATCGACAGTTTTAATCTTTATAATAAATTGGAATTTGTGCAAATTTTTCCTATACAATTTTGCTTATCTGTGCTATACTTCTACCAACATAAAAGAAGGAGGAATCCGCACATGAAACAAACAACAAAGATCACCACAAAAAAGCTCGTGCTAACAGCCCTGTTTGCTGCACTGACTGTGGCTGGATCCGCCATCCGCATCACCATGCCCATTGATATTGCCGGCACCACCTCGTTCCACCTCGGTAATATTCTTTGTGCTTTATCCGGCATTATGCTGGGCCCCTGGCTGGGCGGACTTGCAGCTGGCTTAGGCTCTGCCATCTATGACATTATGAACCCCCTGTACATTAGCGAGTGCTGGATCACCTTCCTGATGAAAGGCGCATACGGTCTTATGGCCGGTCTGATTGTCTACCGGAAAAACTCCGGCTATTTACGGAATGTTGTCGCTGCTCTTTCCGGTGCACTTACATACGCCCTGCTTTACCTCGCAAAGAGCTATTTCTACACCGGCATGTTCCTGCACGGTTTGACTCACGACGCAGCCATCATCACCGTTATCAGCAAGCTGCCCGCTACAACATTTAATGCAGCCGTCGCTGTGATCTTTGCCCCGATCCTTGCTTTAACCATCAAAAAGGCTTTGACGCGCGGCCACCTTTCCATTGATTAAAAAAACTGCCCGGGTGATCCACCCGGGCAGAATTTTTATACATTTTACACGCCGGAATAAGCAGCAAAGCCTGCATCCACAGGCAGCACCACACCGGTAATGGCAGAGGCAGCCTTATCATCGCACAGGAACAATGTTGCACCCAAGAGCTCATCTGCATCCACAAAACGGCCGGTAGGTGTGCCATTTAAGATCTTGGCGCTACGGGCAGTGGGTGTGCCATCCTCATTGAACAGCAGAGCTTTGTTCTGAGCAGATACCAGGAAGCCGGGAGCAATAGCATTGCAACGAATACCCGTGCCGGCAAAGTGTGTTGCCAACCACTGAGTAAAGTTGGAAATACCGGCCTTAGCTGCAGAATATGCAGGGATCTTGGTCAGCGGAGTATAGGCGTTCATGGAAGAAATGTTCAGAATGCAGCCATGCTTCTTCTCAACCATATCCTTAGCAAATGCCTGAGTAGGCAGCAGCGTACCCTGGAAATTCAGCTTGAACACAAAATCCACACCGGAAGCCTCCAGATCGAAGAAGGACTTGCCGCCCTCCTTGGCCTCATGCTGATACTCATTATCTGTAGTCGCACGGGGATTGTTGCCGCCTGCACCATTGACCAGAATATCACAAGGGCCCAGATCCTTCAATACAGCCTGATGGACTTCCTCCAGTGCATCAGGATCCAGCACGTTGGCCTTATACCCCTCGCACACAAAACCCTCAGCCTTCACTTCGTTTGCAAGTGCCTTTACGGCGTCTTCATTCAGATCAAGAGCAGCTACCTTTGCGCCGCACTGTGCAAACGCACGAGCCATAGCACCGCAAATCAGACCGCCTGCACCGGTAACCACAACGACCTTACCGGAAAAATCAATATTCAAGGGAAGATTCAGCATAATACAGTACCTCCAAAAATTATTTGTTATCCAGCTTGTCCAGCATATCCCAGACACCCAACATATACATGATACCCAAAGCACGGTCATACAAACCATAACCGGGACGAACATTGCCGGGGCCCTCGTTCCACAGGTGCCGGCCATGGTCGGGACGGATGTATCCCTCATAACCGCAATCATGATACGCCTTGAGAATATCCAGAATGCCGGTATCTCCGTCACAATCCCGATGAGATGCCTCGGAAAAATCGCCATTGGGGAAATGTTTCACATTCCGAATGTGCGCGAACGCAATCCGGTCACAATATTTGCGTACAATATCCGCGACGTTGTTATCAGGATTTGCGTTAAGAGAACCGGAGCAAAGGGTAAGACAGTTATAGGGGCTATCCACCATTTTCAGGAAGCGATCAATGCTGGGTTCGTCAATGAGCAACCGGGGCAGGCCAAAAATATCCCAGGGAGGATCATCCATGTGAATGGCCATTTTCACATCGCACTCTTCACATGTGGGCATGATGGCTTCCAGGAAATACTTTAAGTTTGCCCAAAGCTTTTCATGGTCAATGCCCTCATAAGCCTTGAACAACTCATCCAGCTTCGCCATACGCTCAGGTTCCCAACCGGGGAAGGACATATTGTACTTCTCGGTAAAGTCCAGAATATACTGGGCCATAGCGTTATAGTCATCCTGGATCATATTCTTTTCATAGAAAAGAGCCGTAGATCCGTCCCCTACGGGATGGAACAAATTGCTGCGTGTCCAGTCAAAAATAGGCATGAAATTGTAGCAAATGACCTTAACGCCGAACTTGCTCAAATTGCGGATGCACTGCTTATAATTCTCGATGTACATATCCCGGGTGGGCAGGCCGATCTTAATATCGTCGTGAACATTCACAGATTCCACAACATCGATACAGAAGCCATACTCATCCAACTGCTTCTTGACTTCCGCGATCTCCTCTTCCTCCCAGATTTCACCGGGCATTTTATGGTGCAGCGCCCAGACGATACTGGTGACACCGGGGATCTGCTTAATGTCTGCAAGTGTGATCTTGTCGTTTCCTTGGCCGTACCAGCGGAAACCCATTTGCATAGGCATAGAAATTCCTCCAAAAATATGTTTCTACGAAGGGGCGGATCACAGTAAAACAACCGCCTATATCTACAGAATATTATATACGCTTGCTAAACTTTTAGCAATAGTAATTTGTGAATAATCCTTTAAATTACAAATTTTTGCAACATTTTTATGGGACAGAATTCAAAAAATGAGGCAGAGGTTTTTCACCTCTGCCTATTATACATCAAATCGGTCATACATTTCATAACAATCCAGGCACAGCTTTCTCTCCCCGGAAAGACGGACCCAATTTGCACCGGTAAGTTCCCCGCAGCAATCACATACATAAGAATCGAAAAGCTTAGCTTTCTCGGGAACACAAATTGCAGGTTCCTTTACATCGAACATTTCCTCCGGCCTGCAAGCCTGATAGTAGGCAAAGGATTCCTCTCTGGTCATACCTTGTGGCTTGGGTTTCAGCAACAGGCGAACGGCTTTTCCTGTTTTGCGATTGTAAAAAGAATACGCCTGTTTTCCCCGCATATGAAACAGCAAGTTTCCCTTGCCGATACTGCAGCCCAGCATTACCTGAATGGCATCCACTCCGCAGGCATCATTCTCCGTAATGCAAACCACCTGCTCATCTTCGGAAAATTCCAAATTCAGCAAATCCGCAGCATATAAACTCGCCTTATATCCGATGGTCAAACCACCGCATTCATGTCCATGAAAGGCTACACAGTCCTGCCATGTTTTCATAATAACACCTCTTATTCTTCCACCAGCACCATATACCGGCCCTCAATTTCCACCACCTTGGCATCAACACCGTAAACCTCTTTCAGAGCGGTACTGTCCAAAATCCTGCGATCACCGTGACGGTATACCTGTCCATCTTTCAAAAGCAGGAAACGGTCACAAAAACGCAGCGCCAAATTCAAATCGTGAATGACCACAATGGCGATCACATGATCCTTATGGCAAAACTCCCGCACCATTTTCAGCACCTGATACTGATTTTGCACATCCAGTGCGCTGGTAGGCTCGTCCAACAACAAAACTTTCGGTTGCTGCGCCAAAGCACGGGCAAGCATCACTTTCTGCTTTTCTCCACCGGAAAGCTGATTTAAGAATCTGCCGCGCATATCCTCCACATCCAACCGATGCATAGCATCGTGGACAATATTATGGTCATGCTCCGTAAATCCCCATTGCATATAAGGTCTGCGACCCAGCATCACCACATCGTGCACAGTCATTTGAGTATCAGGGACGCCCTGAGAGACAAAGGCAACCCGCTTTGCTACCTCACGGGCAGGCATTGACAGCAAATCTTCCCCGTCCAGACTTACTTCCCCGGAATCCGGCTTCAAAATATGATTGAAACATTTTAATAGAGTACTCTTGCCGACGCCATTGTTTCCAAGAATAGCGAGAAACTCTCCCGGCTTCGCAGCAAAGGAAACATCCTGCAGCAATTCCGGATCACCTTTGTAATGAAAGGATAAATTCTTGATCTCCATCATTTCTGTTTTCCTCCCTTGAAAAGAAGGTATAAAAACAGCGGGCCGCCAAGGAACGATGTGATCGCGCCAATGGGAAGAATCACCGGGCTAATAACAGTTCTTGCAAACAAATCCCCAAGCAGCAGCAAGGTTGCGCCGCCTAAAATAGAACCGGGAATCAAGTAAACATGGTTATTACCCACTACCATACGAACGATATGGGGTGCTACCAGGCCGATGAAACTAATAAGGCCCACATGAGATACCACCACCGAGCTTGTTAAGCAGCAAAGCACCATATTTATCAAGGTCAACCGCTTCACATGAATACCCAAACTGATGGCGGTTTCTTCACCGCTGAGCAGCGCATTATAATCCCAACGGTGGATAATACAATAAACACACAATATTGCTACTACCGCTGCCATGCTGGGAATATCCTTCCACCCGGTACTGCCCAAGTCACCAAAGGTCCAAAATACCAAAGTAGAAAGCTGTACTTCATCTGCAAAATACTGGATCAGTGTTGTTGCACCGGTAAACATAGAACTAATCGCAACACCCGCCAGTACAATCCCCTCGGGAGACACCTGGCGGAACTTGGACAACCCCAAAATCACCAACGCCACAGCAATTGAGCCCAAAAATGCGCACAGCGGGATTCCAATTCCAGAAGTAGCGCCCAACCCCAACACGACGATAGCAAATGCCGCGCCAAAGGTCGCACCTTGGGATACGCCCAAGGTAGACGCCGATGCCAAGGGATTGCGTAGCACCGCCTGCAGAATACATCCGGCCAAACCTAAGCCACCGCCCGCTAAAAGAGCAGTAACGATCCGGGGCAGCCGGTTGTTTTGCACCACAAGGTTAACTTTTCTGTCAGAAGACAAGCCGAACAGTCCCTTGATCAATTCTCCCATAGGGGTCTCATAAGAACCTGCACGCAAACTCAGCAATACTGCCAGTAACAACACACCGCCTAAAACCGCCAAAAAACCAATGCTTTTGACTTGATTTTTACGATAAAGGCTGTCTATATTATTCTCCAATTTTAATCGGACGGAATTCATAACCGGCCTCCTTCAGATCCTCATAGGGGTTCACCCCCAAAAGCTTCTCAAAAATCTCTTCAGCCTTTGCAATGGGATCAATATCATGAAACTGCTCCGGATAGATCACGCTGGCGGCATAATACGCATCTGCCAACGCAGTTTCCAAATTAGATGCCGAGGAGCGGAAAGAGATTTGAGAGTAAACCTTCCCCTCCTGCACAGCGGTAAGCGCGTTATAATACTCAGGATTCTCCGCATAATGTTCTTTAATAAAGTTCATGCCGTTAAAATCCACGAAAATAACATCCGGATCCCAACTCAGCACTTGCTCAAGATCAATATTAAACGCCCCGGTCTGCCCTGTAGTATCCGCCAAATTCTTTGCGCCGATCAGCGCAAAAGGACCATACCCAGCTTCCGTGCCTTCAAAACCATGGTGTCCCTTAAAAGACACGCCGCCAACATAGACAGAAGGCTTGCTGCTGTCCGGAATATCCTTGGTGCGATCATCCAAATCCTTTTGGATGGTTTTTAAATATTTCGTCAGCTCTTCAGCACGGGATTCCTTGCCATACAGCTGCCCCAAAATTCTTATGGTTTCGTAGGCATCAGAATCCAAGGTTGTATCACTACCGGGAACAACTACCACCGGTGTTCCGGTTTTCGATTGAAGCTCGTCCGCTTTCACAGATGCAGACTTGCTCATGACGATCACATCCGGAGCAAGCGCAATAATTTCCTCTATATACGGCTGTCCGTTTGTACCTATAACAGGCAGATCTTTGAACTTATCAAAATTTACATAGTTATAAAGCCGGGATATGGCAATCTTATTCTCATAATCTTCCACACCAACAACCAGATCCGCAGCACTCATATAACAGGTATAGCGCAGAGCGCCAACACCTACGCAAACAACAGATTCCACTTTCTCCGGCACACTAACCTCACGGCCTGCACCATCAATAATCACTCTTTGCCCATGCATCTCCTGCTCCATAGTGCAGGCACACAAAGAAAGCAACATTGCAAACGCCAAAAACAAACCAAATACCTTTTTCATTCTACACTTCTCCCCTTCGTTTGTGCCATTTTACCATGACGATTAATAAGGCACAAGCCGGGTGGGGGGATGTTTCTTGCAAGAAAAACCGTAAAACTTAAATTTTCCATTTCTCGCTGTTTTTCACCGAAATACAATTGACTTTGCATCGAGGTCGGTGTAAAATATGAATATAATATGAATGGTTTTTTAACCGTATCATAAATTTAGAAAGAAACGAGGAAATCATCATGTTTTGTGAACACTGTGGCAAACAAGTGGAAGATGGCGTAGCTTTTTGCGAGCATTGCGGCGCAAAATTCGAAAGTGCACCTGAGGCTGTTGCTGAAGTTCCAACTGCTGCCCCCGCAGCACCCAAGGCAATTCCTGCTTTCCTGGCAAAATTGAAGGAAAAAGCAGCGGCCATCCATAAGAAGAACAAGTTCATTCTTCCCGGTTGCGGTGCAGGTCTGGTAGCAATCATCGTGGGCATCGTTCTTTTGGTCAACCTCTTGTCCCAGATCCCCATGAAAGACTTCACCAAGATTGAAGCCACCGGCTACGAAGGCTTCTCCGAGTTTACCTGTGACTTGGATGAACAATCCCTTATGCTGCGCGCCCTTGGCTTTGAAGAATGCGAGGAATACGGCGATTACAAATATTTTGACGAAGACGACATTGAAAAGGTATACAACAAGGTAAATTCCAAAGACCAGAAAAAGGCCTTGGAAGAGCTCTACGAATCCTTGGATATCGAGTACGAGTTCCCCGAAGGCAGAGACGAATACACTCTGCGCAACGGCGATGAAATTAAGATTACTCTGACCTGTGACGAGGATGCCGCCAAGGCACTGGATTTCCCCCTAAAGGGTTCTACCTTTACATACAAAGTCAGCGGTTTGAAATCCGTAGACCTGTTGGATGCCATTTCCTACTTCGACGTGGAGTATATCGGTGCTGACGGCTATGCCAGTGCCCGTATGGTCTGCAACAAATCCGAAGTTGTTACCAAAGGCGACTACACATTCACCTTTACCGAAGGCGAAAATTACTTCAATATTGATGGCAAAGACGGTTCTGATAGAGACATTTACCTGTATGTACAGAACGGCGACGGTGATTCCTTAAGCAACGATGACGAGGTCACCATTACCATGAGCTACATCGACAATGATCTCTACCTGGAAAAAGGCTTTGCTGTAGGCCCTGTAGAAAAGACCATTAAGGTTTCCGGCTTAACGCCTCCCCAGGAGATCGACCTGCTTCAGTACTATATCCCCAAACTCAACGGCATTAACGGCAATGCATACGTCAGTGGTTATCTCCCCTCCCAGGAAGAACTGGTCATTGGCAACCTGCGCATTGATCTGGTGGATCAAGATCTATACTACAAAGACGAGTACATGACCGGCTTCTACTTTGACACCGACATTGACGACGATATCTCCAATGGCGACGAAATCACCATTACCATTGACTACAACGAGGAAAACTTTGCCCGTTGCGGCATCACCCTCACCACCGAATCCAAGACCTGGACCGCAGAGGGCGCATTTGAATATGTAGACGCTTTGAGCGATCTGGCTCCTATTATGGATGACCTTGTGGCCGACGCCAAGCAGGCTCTGCTGGACGAACTGGAAGACGATTGGGGTGGACTTATTCACGATTCTTACCGCAACAACTACACCAACCAGACCAATACCGACCCCGTACTGTATAAAACCATCCTGTGCGACTCCAGTAAGAGCTACTACGAAAACCATCTTTGGTTTATCTTCAGCTCTACTGTTAGCGACAATGAGTTCACCACTCCCACCACCCTTTACTTCGCCGTAAAGGACGACGATGTGGCATACAGCACCACCCGCAACGAGCTGTATTACAAGGCTTACTACTCTGTTTACACCGGCTACGCTGACTATACCGAGCTGGAAACAGACATCGGCACCTGGGGCGAAATGGAAATTCAATAATTATTTAGGAGGAAAATACTATGGCAAAGTTCTGTAAATTCTGCGGCTCTCCCCTGGAAGAAGGTCAGGTTTGCTCCTGCCAAGCTTCCCAAGAAGCTCCTGTTGCTGTAGCAACGGAGGCTGCCCCCGCTGCACCTGCATCCCCCAACCTGTTTGCAAAGCTTAAGAGTGCATTCTTGAGCTACCTGCGTGCTCCTCAAGCCACAGTAACCAATGCACTGAATGAAGACATGAAGATTCCCGCTATTTTGGCCGCTATCAACGCTCTGGCCGCATTCTTGTACCTGTGGAAACTAATCGGCGGTTTCTTGTCCTCTATTGTAGACGCTATCAGCGATGCCATGGGCGGCATCAGCAGCGCCTTGGGTGGCAGCGCTTCTTTTGATCTGGAAATTACTTATCCGATCTTTGTCCTCCTGCTGGGCGGCATTCTTCTGGCTGTTATCTTCATTGGACTGTCTGCACTGGGTCTGTTCTGCGCAGGCAAACTGAACAAGAAGGAACTGACCATTCAGCAGAGCGCAACCGTCGCAGCCTACAACTCCGTCATCCCCTCCCTGCTCTTGCTGCTGGGTATCCTGCTCGGCTTCATCTCCACCACCGCGCAGCTGATCGTTCTGCCTGTTGCCGCCATTGTTTGGGCCATCTTCTCCCTTCGAGACACTCAGGAGTACGCTGGTCTGAACCCCACCGCTTCCAGCAAGAATCTGGCCATTCAGACCATTTTGATGCTGGTCATTAGTGGCTTGTGCATCTATCTGGCATGGGAAATCGGCCTGTGGTGTGCAGGCGAAGTGGAAATCGAAGGCGAAAAGATTGCAGAGTCCATTGAACAAATGGCTGAGTTCTTTGAAGACTTCGACATCACCGACCTGATGGGCGGTCTTATGTAATCATCAATATTAAAGTCCGGCAGCTTCGGCTGCCGGACTTTCCATATGCACATTCCTGCTTATTTAACTGTCTCAAACCAACTGAGCCACTGCCGCTTCAAAAATTCATGACCGGCTCTAGTGGGATGTACACCGTCTGTGGTCCAATGACCGGGGTGAGCATCATTCAAAGCACTAAACTTCTCCTGAATCGAAACAAACGGTAAACCAAAAGCCTCTGCCACACGACGGGCAGCCTTTGCGCGTTCTGCGACCTCTGTAGAAAACGTTTCCCAGCGCTGAGGTTGCTCCTCAGTGCTTTCGGTGGCAGAACCGAGCAAAACATAGGGCTCGAAAATAGCCATCTTCACATCCGGAAGCTCCTGCAGGATCTCCCCAACAAGCATTTTATAAATGCGCTCATATTTTTCTGCAGACACACCGTTCTGATCATCAAGCTCATGCCACACATCGTTAACGCCCACAAAAATACTGATGTAATCCGGCTTCAAATTCAGAATATCCTTCTTCATCCGCGCATAAATGTCCACAATACGATCGCCGCTGACACCGCGGTTATAAAAACAGTACTTTTCCGGTTCTTCGTAATCGATCTTTGCCATGGCCATCATTGCATAACCATAGCCCATGTGTGTCCGGGTATGATTGACAGGATTATAACTATTGCAGTCCGTAATGGAATCGCCAACAAACAAAATTGTCTTTTTCATCGAGCGCTCCGCCTCCAAACTTGTAATTAAATATATTATAACAACTACTAACAAAAAAGCAACTGTTTCAAGCAAAGATTCCCTTAAAAATAGGTTTCGCCCTTTCAAGTCCGTGTCTTTGCTAAAAAACCACACCAAATGGCAAAATATAACAATAAAAAGGATGTGCAGAAGGTCTGCACATCCTCTTGCCGTATACAATAAATAAACTATATTTATGTAAATAAACCGATCAACCCGCAAACTCAAGAAGTTTTTTCGAAATTCGGGAATTTACCTCTAAATAATACTTCAGTTCTGCATCATTAAGACTATTATTTTTCCATGCCTTAAACTTAGCATCCATATCCGACAATTTCCCCATCAATTCCATATACTTACTTAAAATTGAGATATTCGCCGGATTTTCTTTATACTGCTTTAAAATTTGAAAATACTCATTGTAGAAAGCTTCATAACTATCCATTGCTGCTTTAAATTCCGATCTAATTTCGCCTGTAGATGTTACCCCTGACGATGTCTGATTTTCGTTAGGGAATTTCTGACTATCTGAAATTTTTTCAAAATAGTATATTTCACCACTATTACTTTCAACCCATTTAAGCTGATTTTTTACTAGTGTCAAAACATTACCTCCCATAACAATTCCATTATCGCTCAAACTCCATTCCCCTAACTTGGAATTGTTCGAGTAATAAAAATAAGCGTCTCCGTTTTCTTTAAGGATTATTCCAAAATTTGAAACGTTATAATTGCCCAACTCCTCCAATTCCTTAACAGACATAATTACACCGTTTTTTTCAAGACTGGCTACTTCCCACTTACCTGCATAATACTTTTCATCCTTTGTAGTAGAACAGGCCGTCGCCGAAAGTAGTAGGGCAATTAACAAAAATGCGAGAATAATTTTTTTCATGAAGGTTCCTCCTAAAATAAAAAGTGCGCAGCCGAAGCTGCGCACCGAAAAATGCATCGCTCCGATTGCTGCGACACAATTTCCTCACACTTTGCACAAGTATGCGAAAAAGAGCATGCATTTTTACCAAAGTAAAAACGCACACTTATGCAAAAGTGTTAAATAATGAAATTGTGTCGCAAAAGTATTATATCACACGTAAAAGTCGATTGCAATACAAAACCGAAATCTTCATGGAAATAAATTGCAACAAATTACACCACAAATTGTGGTGCAGAGTATACAAATGGACATCCGCCCACACCCATACTGGGGGCATTCGGATGTCCATGAACTTTCCCACGGGCTAAAAATTGCTCGCCAGCTCTCAATTTTTACACCAGTATTCGCTTTGAACTATTGTATGATTGCCACTGGCAACCATTAAATTTTGATTCGATGCGCGGAGCACCACTAGTGCCGTCCTTTCAAGTCCAGCTTCTGCCAGAAAAAGGAGAATGCGGTCCCCCCCCC
>JAZSFE010000013.1:0-13138 GCA_045532105.1 Faecousia sp. | reverse complement strand
AGGGGAAACGAGTTAATTTAATAGTTGGTATTGATTGTCGTGTGGGTCCACCTGTTCCCATCCCGAACACAGAAGTTAAGCACACGTACGCTGACGATACTTGGCGGGTGACTGCCTGGGAAAATAAGTAATGCCAACATAATGAAAGCCTCCTACATTAGTAGGAGGTTTTTTAATTTAGATTGCTTGCGGTATGTATGCAAGGGGACAATATTTATAGTTGTAAAATCTGCGGTTTTGATATATAATAACTTAGTTATAATACTTTATATATTGGAGAACAGCTATGGATCATTCAACTCTGTCTCTGCAACAATATATTCAACCCGGTAAGCGTGTACACTTGGTGGGTATTGGCGGCGTTTCTATGCGCCCGTTGGGTCTTGTGCTGAAGGGCATGGGCTTGATCGTTTCCGGTTCTGATATGAATTCTTCGGTTTCCACTGATGAATTGATCGCAAACGGGATTCGTGTGGACATTGGTCACAGAAGTGAGAATATCGCAGGTGCTGACTGTATCATTCGCACGGCAGCGGTACATAATGACAATCCGGAGATCGCCGGTGCACGTGCGGCAGCGATCCCTGTGTTTGAGCGCGCGCAGGCCTGGGGCGTTATTATGAAGGCGTATCAAAATGCTATCTGCATTTCCGGCACCCACGGAAAGACCACAACTACCTCCATGGTCGCCCATGTTTTGATGGCTGCTGCTGTGGATCCCACGGTGATGATCGGCGGATTTTTGCCGCTTCTGGGTGCAGGTCACCGGGTGGGCAACGGCAACACCATTTTGTTGGAAAGCTGCGAGTATTGCGACTCTTTCCTTAATTTCTTCCCCACTTTGGCGGTTATTTTGAATGTAGAAGCGGATCATTTGGATTATTTCAAGGATCTTGACGATGTGAAAAAATCCTTCCGCCGCTTTGCTGCGCTTTCTACCAATGGCATTTTGGCAAATGGCGATGATGTTAATACAGTGGATACCTTGAGCGGTATGGATTATATTTCCTTCGGTTTCCATGAACACAATCGCATCCGTGCGGTGAATATTTCTGAGGACTGGCGGGAATTTGACGTGCTTTGCGATGCAAAGAAATACTGTCATGTTCAGCTGGCTGTATATGGAAAGCACAATGCCCTCAACGCTTTGGCGGCAGCTGCTACCGGCTGGTTGATGGGTATTCCTGCGGAGGCTGTGGAGACTGGTCTTGCCGGTTTTACCGGCGCGGGACGGCGCATGGAGCGTAAAGGCGAATATAATGGAGCAGTGATCTATGACGACTATGCCCATCATCCCGGCGAGCTTGCGGCGACGCTGGAGGCTGTCAGGTCTATGGGTTACAATCGGGTGATCGTGGCATTCCAGCCGCATACCTACACCAGGACAAAGGCGCTGTTTGATGATTTTGTCGAGCAGTTGAAAAAGCTGGATGTTTTGGTGCTTTCTGAGATTTATGCTGCTCGGGAAAGAAATACGGTGGGGATCTCCTCTAAGGATTTCCTGGAACATATCCCGAAAGGAATCTACTGCGCCACACTCCCCGAGGTCACGGAAACATTGAAGGGGTTGGCACAGCCGGGCGATATTATTCTGACTGTGGGTGCAGGCGATATTTACCGCGCCGGTGAGGCAATGCTGAAATAAGATTCATGAAAATGAATGGAATGAGAGGCGAATGATTTGAAGAAATTAAGCGTATGCGTGCTTTTTGGCGGCATGAGTCCGGAACATGAGGTTTCTCTGCGCTCGGCAGAATCTGTGCTGAATAATATGGATGCGGAAAAGTATAATATTTTCCCGGTAGGTATTACCAAGAACGGAGATTGGGTGCTTTTTGGCGGAACAGATTATTCCATGCTCCCCAGCGGCGAGTGGTTGGATCATCCCAATAACCGCAGAGCGGCTATCTCGCCTGTGCGCGGCCAGGGTTTGCTGAGCTTTGAGGGTGACTGTGTGGTGCGGGAGCGTATTGATGTGGTATTCCCGGTTCTCCATGGTGAGAATGGCGAGGATGGCGCTATGCAAGGCCTTTTGCAGCTTGCAGGCATTCCTTATGTAGGCCCTCATGTTTCTGCATCTGCCGTGGCTATGGATAAGACATTAACCAAATTGGTGGTAGATCAGGCGGGTATCCGTCAGGCAAAATGGTTGTTGGTACGCAATTCTGAGCTGGAGCAGCGTACTGATGGGATTTTGGATCAGGTGGAGGAGAAATTCAGCTATCCTGTCTTTGTAAAACCTGCGGGTACGGGATCTTCTGTAGGTGTTTCCAAGGCCCAGGATCGTCAGAGCCTTCGGGATGCGCTGCTCTGTGCCGGTGCATACGATGAAAAGATCTTAGTGGAAGAGTTTATCAGCGGCAAGGAAGTTGAAGTTGCAGTTATGGGCAACCAGAATCCCGTGGCTTCTGTCTGCGGTGAGATCGATTCCGGTGCTGAGTTCTATGATTATGATGCCAAGTATGTTGCGGATACTTCTGTTGCTTATATTCCTGCCAGAATCGGGGAAGAAACCGAGGAGTCGGTGCGGGAGCTGGCGGTGCGGATATATTCCGCTATTGGCTGCCAGGGCCTGAGCCGCGTGGATTTCTTTGTTACCCATGAGGCGGAAGAGGTTGTATTTAACGAGATCAATACTTTGCCCGGATTTACTTCTATTTCTATGTATCCTAAGCTGTTTGCAGCCAGTGGGATTCCCTACGGTGAGCTCATCGATAACTTGTTGCAGCTGGCTATGGAGGCAGCGGAATGAAGCAAAAGGTAATGCTGACTGTTTGCGGCCGCCAGTCGTATATGGGTCAGGAGCCGGATACCATTGAGCTGGTTACGGAAGGGACTATGGAGTTCCGGGACGGCGGATGGGATATTTGTTACCGGGAAAGTGAACTCACCGGCATGGCCGGGGTGACTACCAGCTTTTTTGTGCAGCCGGATAAGATTACCTTGACCAGAACCGGTGGTTTGCGTTCACAAATGGTGTTTTGTCTGAATGAGCCTCATGATTCGCTGTACCAGATGGAGATGGGTGCGCTGATGATCACGGTTTGCGCAACGAATATGTTTTATGACATAACGCCCGAGGGTGGAATCGTGGATCTGGTGTACAATATTGAAATTGAAAAAAGTGAAGCAGGGGTTATTGATTACCATCTGCAAATACAAAAAATCTAAAAGTAACAGGCGCAGAACATGTTGTTCTGTGCCTGTTTTTTGTTTTGTTGCTGTGTCAAAGGGTGTCATGCTTTCTCTCATGTTTATATATTCTTGAAGAATTATTCATATTTCGCCATTAAAATTGCCATAAGTTTCATATAATAGTAGAAATATGTTAATTTGTTGGAAAATTGTAGTAATGTGAGCGTGATAGCATGGGAAGAAAAATTGTGGATTATAGCAAACTGCGTTTATATAACATTAAAACACCGGAGTATCGCCATTTGCTGTTGCTGTTGGGGTGGGCGGTGTATCTGGTTTTCTTCTTTTTAACAGAAAGATTGATCCCTGGAGAAAAGTGTTATCCGGTCCATATGGCATTGGATGATATGATCCCTTTTTGCGAGTGGTTTGTGATTCCTTATGTAGGCTGGTATTTTCTGATTGCAGGGTCATTGGGCTGGTTTCTGCTTTACGATGTGCGTGGATTTAAGGGATTGCAGATTTTCTTTATTGTAACCCAGGTGGTGGCGATCCTTTGCTTTATTTTCTTTCCTACCCGGCAGGATTTGCGGCCGAATGTGTTTCCCCGGGAGAATTTCTTGACAAATATGGTTGCGTTTTTGTACCGGATAGACACAAATACCGGTGTTTGCCCGTCGCTGCATGTGGCGTTTTCTTTAGGTGTTGCTTCAGCATGGCTAAAAGAAAAAAGTGCGTCTGTGGGAGTGAAGGTATTTGTGTTGAGTTTTGTGGTACTTGTTTGTTTTTCTGTTGTGTTTATTAAGCAGCATTCCGTGTTAGATATTTTAGCGGCGATCCCGGTGTGCCTTTTGGCGGAATGGATCGCGTATGGAAAGGCCTACTGGAAACCCCGGCTGGTGGGAATTCATAAGAAATAAAGCGCAGTCGTATTGCATTTTCAGTTAAAAGGGAATATAATGCGACTTAGAATGAAAACAGAGGGTAGGGGTTATCATGAAAAAGAGAAGTCAGGATATGCTTCATGGCCCATTGCTTCACAATATTATAATTTACACCATTCCCATTATCCTTACCAGCCTGCTTCAGCTGCTGTTCAATGCGGCTGATCTGGTAGTAGTCGGTCGCTTTTGCGGCAGTGCATCTGTGGCGGCGGTGGGCGCTACCGGATCGGTAACGAATTTGATCGTTAGCCTGTTTATCGGATTGTCTGTAGGAGCAGGTGTCAGTGTTGCGCATGCTGTGGGCAGCGGGGATAAGCAGATGCTCCACAGGGTGGTGCATACAGCCGTTCCTGTAGCGTTGGTCAGCGGTGCGGTTTTGACGGTGGTGGGTGTGCTTCTTGCTCGTATGGTGCTTACCTGGATGGGCACACCGGAGGAGGTTTTGCCACTTTCCACAGTGTATATGCAGATTTACTTTGGTGGCATTTTGTTTACCATGGTATATAATTTCGGCGCAGCCATTCTCCGCGCTGTGGGAGAAACGCAAAAACCGTTGATCTTTCTTAGTATTGCCGGTGTGCTTAACGTGGTGTTGAATGTGATCTTTGTTACGATCTTCCACATGAATGTTGCCGGTGTGGCGCTTGCTACGGTGATTTCCCAGGGTGTTTCCATGGCATTGGTTTTAGGCGCCTTGGTGCGAAGAACGGATGACTGCAAGCTGGAACTTAAGAAAATGCGGTTTTATGCCGCACCCTTGCGTAAGATCGTAGCACTGGGATTGCCTGCGGGCATCCAGGGCTCTTTGTTTGGCATTTCCAATGTAATGATCCAATCATCTATCAATTCCTTTGGCGATGTGTTTTTGTCAGGCAGTGCGGCAGCAGGAAACTTAGAAAGTTTTATTGTTGTGATACTGAACGCATTCCACCAAACTGCATTGAATTTTACCGGTCAAAATGCCGGCGCTGGACAGTATCGGAGAGTTTCTCGGGTGCTGTGGTTATGCATTGGCTGTGTAACGGTGCTTGGTATCATAGCCGGCGGATTGATGTATCTGTTTGCAGGTCAGCTGCTTCCTATTTATATTACGGATTCTCAAGAAGCCATTGGTTATGGCATGCTTCGCATGCGCTATGTTTGCCTCTTCTATTTTGCATTGGGTTTGATGGATGTGACTACAGGCGTGCTTAGGGGATTGGGTTCTTCTCTTGTGCCCATGTTGATCTCCATTATGGGTGTATGTGTGCTTCGTATTGGCTGGATCGCTACGATCTTTCAGGTGCCGCAATACCATACACCGGAATGCCTGTTCTTATCCTATCCGGTGTCATGGACAGTCACTTTCATATGTCAGATCATTGCGTGTATGGTAGTTTACCGCAATCGTCAGCGGAGGTTTCGGTTATAATGGGAAAAGCAGAGGCATCTGCCTCTGCTTTTTGTGATATAATCACAGATATGTGGCGTTACTTGGGATATAATGTGACCATAAATAAACGAAGGGAGAGTACCCATGAAGCATGTATATGATATGATTGTGATCGGTGGTGGCCCTGGGGGATACACTGCCGCATTGTATGCCGCGCGGGGAGGTTTGGATACCTTGGTATTGGAGCGTCTGGCGGCCGGAGGACAAATGGCTTTGACCCATCAGATCGATAATTATCCGGGGTTTGAGGAGGGCGTGGACGGCTTTTCTCTTGGTGAGAAAATGCGGGCGCAGGCCCAGCGTTTTGGAGTGAAAACGGTACTTGCTGAAGTGCGAAAGGTAAACTGGCAGGCCCAGATCAAAGAGGTGGAGACACCGGATGGCGTATATTATGGCAAGACTGTGGTGCTTTCCACAGGGGCGAATCCTCGGGAATTGGGGATCGATCAGGAAAAAGAATTGACCGGTATGGGTGTGCATTATTGCGCGTCTTGTGACGGAATGTTTTACCGGGGAAAGACGGTTGTGGTGGTTGGCGGAGGCAATACTGCCGTTGCGGATGCGTTGTTGCTCAGTAGGGTTGCCAAAGAGGTGATTTTGGTTCACCGGCGGGATACTTTGCGTGCCGCTAAGGTTTATCATGAGCAGCTGAATAAGTGCGAAAATCTTACAATCCGTTGGAACAGCGCAGTGGAAAGTTTCCTGCGTGACGGACGGCTCACCGGTGTGGTGCTTAAGAACCTGCAAACGGGTGAGACGGAGAAGCTTTCCTGTGACGGTGTGTTTGTCAGCATTGGCAGAGTACCGGCCTCGGCCTTGGCAGAGGGCGGCCCGGCGGTGGACGAGCAGGGATATATTCTTGCGGGGGAGGATACGAAAACCTCTCTTGAGGGCGTATATGCGGTGGGAGATGTGCGCACAAAGACGGTTCGCCAGATCGTAACTGCTGTGGCGGATGGCGCTGTGGCAGCGCATTATGCTCTGGAATATCTCGGATAAAAAGAATCGGCTTGGTCTTATGACCAAGCCGTTATTTTATGCTAAAACTCCAAGATGTTCCAAAAGGATCTTAAGGCCAAGCAAGATTAAGATCACACCGCCGGCAATTTGCGCTTTCTTTTCAAATTTATCTCCGAAAACGCTGCCGATCTTTACGCCTATGGCAGAGAGGATAAAGGTGGTCACGCCGATCAAACATACGGCGAGCCAAATATTCACATTTCCTGCCATGGCCAGGGAAATGCCTACAGCCAGCGCGTCAATAGAGGTGGCAACAGCCATGGTCAGCATGGTTTTGAAAGAAAAATCTGCATTGTTTTCGCAGTCGCAGCATTCCTTTTCTTCAAAAGCCTCTTTTAACATATTAAGGCCGATGAGAACCAAAAGGCCGAAGGCGATCCAGTGATCCACTGCTTCAATGGCGGTTGCAAATAAGCTGCCTAAGAGATAGCCAATAAGTGGCATCAGTGCCTGAAAGCCGCCAAACCAAATGCCGCAGAGGATCATGCCCTTTGCATTTGCTTTTTTCATACCAAGGCCCTTGCAAACAGAAACGGCAAAAGCATCCATGCTTAGACCGATGCCAAGAGCAAACAGTGCAAAAAATCCCATGAAAACCTCCCATGTGCATATAAGGCGATAGCGTTTAGAACAGAAGTAGTGTACACCAGAAAGGGAGGCTTGTCAAGCGTGTCCGGGCTTTTGCGTAACTACAGGATCTTTCCGTCTGTTGAAAGGGTAATGACCTGCCAGGGGAGCAATTTTCCGCTGTTTTGCAGTGCCTGCTTTACGGCAAATTCAATACCGCCGCAGCAGGGGACTTCCATGCGGACAACGGTGACGGAGCGAATGTCATTGTTCTTCAGAATCTGCGTCAGCTTGACGGAATAATCCACTCCGTCCAGCTTGGGACAGCCAACCAGTGTGATATGGCCGCTTATAAAGTCTTGATGGAAATTGGCGTAGGCGTAGGCGGTGCAGTCGGCGGCGATGAGCAAGTTCGCTCCGTCAAACCAAGGAGCGTTGATAGGCGCAAGCTTGATCTGCACCGGCCATTGCTGCAACATAGACGCGGTAGGTTTTTTGGCAGCCAGAACGGCAGCTTCGTTGTAGGGGGCGGCTTCCCGCTCTGTAAAGGAGATGGCGCCGGTAGGGCAGGCGGGAAGACAGTCGCCCAAGCCGTCGCAGTAATCGTCCCGCAGCAGTTTTGCCTTGCCGTTTACCATGCCGATGGCGCCCTCATGGCAGGCTGTGGCGCACAGGCCGCAGCCGTTGCACTTATCCTCATTGATCTCAATGATTTTCCGAACCATATCATGCACCTCTCTTTTTCTGGTTTTCCAGCACCTGCATCATCTGCTTATACATTTCCTCGCCTACGCATTTTTTAGCGTGGGCGCACCATTGCACGCAGCTTAAAGTGTCATTGTAAGCTATAAAGCCGCAGTGCTCGCAGGGCATTTGCGTGTCAATGGAAAACAGCTCGATCTCATGGCCGCACTGGGGGCAAGTTTTTTCAATAATGGTAGGCGTTCTGGGTTTCGCCTGGCATCCGTGAATTGTCATATATAAAACCTCCTTAGGGATTTTCCTTGACTTTGTAGCATTATTTTACTATACTGACAGTAGATGGGATGTTGGAAATCCAACAAAGGAGCTATTATGGAAAAATATTTTGGCTTATTGATGCAAAATCCTCTGTTCGCAGGCATCGAAAAAGAGGAGCTGGCAGGACTGATGCACTGCCTGGCGGCAAAGGTGTCGGATGTGCATAGGGGAGACCCGGCATTTTTGGAGGGCGACAGGGCAGGATTTATCGGCTTCGTTCTGGAGGGCTCTGTTCAGGTGGTGCACGATGATTTTTACGGAAACCGCAGCTTGCTGGCGGTATCGGAAGCAGGAGAATTGTTTGCGGAAGCTTTTGCCTGCGCCGGAGTGGACCTTATGCCCGTCAGCGGCTATGCGCTTACGGACAGCAAGATCCTGTGGCTGGAGTGCAAGAAGATGCTCACTGTTTGTACAAATGCCTGTAGATTTCACAATACCCTTGTGCAGAATTTGTTGCAGGTCCTGGCGCAAAAGAATCTGCTGCTCAACCGGAAAATTCAGTTTATGTCCCGGAAGAACACAAGGGAAAAGCTGATGGCATATCTGATAGACCAGGCCAAGCAAAAGGGGACAAGGGAGTTTACCATTGCGTTAAACCGGCAGGCACTGGCGGACTTTTTGGGTGTGGAGCGAAGTGCTATGTCTGCAGAGCTGAGCAAGCTGCGGGATCAAGGCATCCTGGAGACCAGAGGCTCTTGGTTTCGCCTTGACAAGCAAGCAAGTGACAGTATGCTCAAAAGTTTTGACAGATAGGGGAGTGTATTTGTGGATCGACTGTATCAGAAAAGTCAGATATGGTTTGCGGTCTTTTGGATCATTATTTATGTATTGGGTACCAGCGTTGCCGACACAGTCTCCAAGACGGTGGGTATAGAAAAGAGCATAACCCTGGTGTATTTGCTGATTTTGTCGGCATTTGCCCTCTTTTGGTTAGGAAAGAAAGGCCTGTTTGCCAGATACGGTTTGTGCAGACCGCGTTTGCGTGCAAAAAAGATGCTCTATTACATACCTTTGGTGATCCTGGCCTCGTGTAATTTATGGTTCGGTGTGACCATGAATTTCGGAGTGACGGAAACAGTCCTTTATATCGGCAGTATGCTGTTGGTCGGCTTTTTGGAAGAGCTGATTTTCCGGGGCTTTTTGTTTGAAGCCATGCGGAAAGATGGCTTGAAGGCGGCAGTGATTGTCTCCAGTTTGACCTTTGGCATCGGGCATATAGTGAATTTGTTTAATGGCAGCGGGGCGGAGCTTTTGCCGAATCTTTGTCAGGTTTTTTATGCCGTGGCGGCAGGTTTCGTGTTTGTGATCATATTTTATAAGACGGGTAGTCTGCTTCCGTGTATTGCCACTCACAGTGTTCTGAATGCGTTGAGCGCGTTTGCTGTGCCCTTGGGTTGGGGGCAGCAGATTTTTATGGCGGCTGTTTTATGCATGATCCCCGCGCTCTATGCGCTTTATTTACTGAAAATCAAAGTCATTCCGGAGGAGAATGAAAATGCTTGAAACAAAACGATTGATCCTTCGCCCATGGCAGGAAAGCGATGCAGAAAATCTTTATGAATATGCAAAAGATCCGGATGTTGGGTATCCTGCAGGGTGGCCCGTACATACAAGCGTGGAAAACAGCCGGGAAATTATCCGGAATGTGCTTTCTGTGCCGGAAACCTATGCGGTATGCTTAAAGGACGGCACAGCCATTGGCAGTATGAGTTTGAAGTTGAAAGGCAGCACCGATATGACCGATCGGGAGGATGAATGTGAGCTGGGTTACTGGATCGGCAAGCCTTTTTGGGGGCAGGGAATGATCCCGGAAGCGGCCGGCGAGCTGCTTAGACACGCTTTTGAGGAACTGGGTATGCGTGCAGTTTGGTGCGGCTATTATGAGGGAAATGAAAAGTCCCGCCGTGTGCAGGAAAAGCTGGGGTTTGAGTACCGGTATACCTCACATGATCTGGATGTTTCGCTCTTAAATGAAAAGCGTACTGGGCATACATCTTTGCTCACGGCAGATAAATGGAGGATGTCCTTATGAAGAAAGTTAAGATCACAGCGGTGCGACGCACCTGCTATGCTGATTTGATGGAGCAATATGAAAATCCTATGGTGGATGCTTGCGAAGTAAATATTGGGGATACCTGGGTGTCGGTCGATGGTGAAAAGCCGGCGGGATTTTGCAATGCCGCGTGGGAGTGCATAGGATCATTTGTGAAAACCTTGGCGGAAGGCGGCGGGCATTTTTACGGGGATTGGATGAAAAATCCGTATACCGCTATGCTCAGCTGTAATGACGGCTTTCGCCCGGTGAGCTATTATCTTGAGACAATGGAGGAGGAAGCATGAAGCTATTGGCAGAGGCTTTGATAAAGTTTGCCTGCGGCCTGCTTATGGTTGCGTTGCTGATCTTTCTTCCTGCCGGCACATCGCGGTATACATATGGCTGGCTATTGATTGGGCTGCTTTTTGTGCCTATGTTCATTGCCGGTTTGGTGATGCTGGGCAAGTCTCCGGATTTTTTGAAGAAGAGGCTGGATGTTAAGGAAAAGCAGGGGACGCAGAAGGGTGTTGTTGCTTTTTCGGGGCTGATGTTCATTGCCGGTTTTGTGGTGGCGGGTTTGGATTTTCGCTTCAGTTGGTCGCAGATGCCTACATGGGTGGTTGTTGGTGCGTCGGTACTGTTTTTGATCGCCTATGCCATGTATGCGGAAGTGATGCGGGAAAATGCATACCTTAGTCGCACTGTTAAGGTAGAAGAGGGGCAAAAGGTGGTGGATACCGGCCTGTACGGCATCGTCCGTCATCCCATGTATGCGGTGACGATTCTGCTGTTCCTGATGATTCCGCTGGTGTTGGGGTCTTGGTATGCACTGATCGCTTTTGCGTTCTATCCGGTGGTTATCATTGTCCGTCTGAAAGATGAAGAGGACTTGTTGACCCGGGAGCTTCCCGGTTATGACGAATACAGGAAGAGAGTTAAGTACAGAATCATTCCCTTTATTTGGTGAGGTAAGTATGAATATGAGAATGTTTGGAATTGGTGTGACGAATGCCATTGCAGGGGAGCAGACCCAGGGTGTGGTTGCCGAGGTCAAGACTTGCTGGTGGCTGAAGGTCAACACCAAACCTTTTCGCCGGAATATGTTTGACGGCGCGGTGTTTCCCCACATCATCCACTTCACATACACCGTGGGCGGAGAAGCTTATCAGGGGAAACGCTATGTGAATTGGAATAAGCAGTGCCCTCAAGAGGGGGAAAAACTGACGGTCTATTATGAGAAGGGGAACCCGGCAAGGTATGCCGTAATTGTGTAATATGATAGAGATATCTTACTTGCAGATGGTAATTGCCATCAGCGTGATTTGGCTTATTATCCGGGCGATCTGTGCTTTGAAAGCCAAGGGGATTGACATCAAGAGAGAATTGCAACTTCTCTTGGTGTACATCTGCATCGTGGTTGTGGTGCGGTTCACATTCTGCCCCTTTGGTAAGGTGAATGGCAAGATTCAGCCTTTGCTGTTTGATGCAGGAAAAATCTTTCCCTTGTGGGTTAATTTCAAGCCTTTTATCTACTTATTCGACTATCCCACCATGCGGGAAGCTCTACTGAATCTTATTGGTAATATAGCTATGTTCATTCCTTTGGGCATCGTGTGGCCGGCGGTATTTAAAAAGCTGAACAGCTATTGGAAGGTTGTTGTTGCAGGTGTTGGCGTAT
Organism: Faecousia sp.; assembly: GCA_045532105.1. Lineage (GTDB taxonomy): Bacteria > Bacillota > Clostridia > Oscillospirales > Oscillospiraceae > Faecousia. The sequence goes on along the minus strand of JAZSFE010000013.1, from coordinate 1,307 downwards.
CCTTGTCGATTGAAATTCTGCAATTTCCTTTTTTCAACAGAGCGTCGGATGTTGACGACCTGATCCTCAACACATTGGGCTTCTTGATGGGCTACGGAATTTATCTGCTTATGAAGAAATTGAGGAACAGACATAAAGAATAAAAATGTGCGTTGCAGAAAAAGCAACGCACATTTTTGTTAATTGTTAAGCAAGTTGTTTAGTTTATTTGCCTTGGCTTTTTCAATGAAATAGATGATAAACCAGACAAGTGCATAGCCTGCGACGAAAATGCCGGTGAATACCAGAATGGGAGTCAGCTGATTCAGCAGCCAGCCGTTAAGCAGGTAGGTGAGGATATAGGCAATGTACAGCGCACCGCCGTGGAGCAGGATCATAGTAGGCAGGGGCAGTTGCTCCATTTGATAGATGGCCGTCATGCCTGCGGCGATAAAGGCAAGCAGCGTGATGGTCAGGATGCCCATGCAGACCTCTCTGGGGGAGAAAGCTACTACAGTGTCGGTAGCACCCAGAATGCCGTAGATGATTGCTAAGACGATAGGTCCTCCGCCGGCACAGATCAAACCGCGGAGCAAAAATTCTTTCCAAAACTTCTTCATTTTGTTTCAAACCTCCTTTTGATTTGGGCAAAGCAACGCCGAGATACATACTCTCTGTAACCGCACTTGAAGACAGCGTCCACACTGCCTGCATAGGTAACAGAGAACCGGTCGATGTGCGTTTCGTTTGCCAATGTGCTTTTGTTGATGCGGATAAAAGACGGGGGAAGTTGCTGTTCTAATTCGTACAACCGGGTTTTCAGCCGATAACGGTTATTATTTGAATCGATGGCGTAGGTTTTGCTGTCCAGCACGGTAACACACTGGATTTCGCTAGCAGACAGCATTTTGATGTCGTCCTCGGTGTAGCCGGGGATGCGATCTGTGTGTTTTGAGATCAGTGTTTCTATTTCATCGATTAGCGGGGTACGGGATTTGACGGTGGCAACGATCTCCTCGTCTTTGTCCCTGTCAATGATTAGCTTGAATTTCATCCAATCACCTCCTGTGACAATATTCTATCATACCTAAAATAAAAATGTTGTGAATTTGCTCCATCGGTTGGTTTGGGCAATTAAACGGCCTTTCGAGTCCCCTCCGTATAAAAATTTCCGGATACCCAAAAGGTGTACTTGCGAGAGAGGGACTCGTTTGCATTTCTGCCCGATGGGCAGAAATAAAGGTTCGCCTCGGTCTAGCCCTCGGCGGCAACAGTCCACCGGACTGTTGCATTTAGATTTTCGAGTCCCCTCCGTATAAAAATTTCCG
>JAZSFE010000050.1:0-63499 GCA_045532105.1 Faecousia sp. | reverse complement strand
CAGGGCGATCTTATGGGTTGCGTGATGATGCTCCTGGCGGACGGGGATGCGCCTTTGTCAGAGCCGGATCAGAAATTGGTGCAGACTGCCGCCTCTTTCTTGGGAAAGCAGCTGGAAAGTTGAAAAAACACCCCGAATTTTCAAGATTCGGGGTGTTTTTGTTAGTTGATTGTTCCCTCTGCTCGGCGGAACAGTTCCAAAATCCGGCTGCGCAGGGCGATGCCCTCCTTGGTGTTTTCTGTGCCTTGGGTGTCGATCCAGGCAGCGGAGGCGGCTTGGGCGTCCTTAAGGGTTTGCAGATCCATTTGCAGGCTTGCCACCCGGAACACCGGCATACCCGACTGGCGGGAGCCGAAGAAATCGCCCGGGCCCCGCAGGCGCAGGTCTTCCTCGGCAATGCGGAAGCCGTCAGTGGTGGCGCAAAAGGCTTTCATGCGCTGGTTCGTTTCAGCGTTTTTGTTGTGGGAGGTGAGGATGCAGTAGCTCTTTTCACTACCCCGGCCAACTCTGCCCCGAAGCTGGTGCAGCTGGGAAAGGCCGAATCGGTCAGCGTCTTCAATGACCATCAGCGTTGCATTGGGCACATCCACACCCACTTCGATCACAGTGGTGGCTACCAAAACATCCGCTTCGCCTCGGGCGAATGCGGTCATGATCTCCTCTTTGTGCTGACCTTTCATTTGGCCGTGAAGCAAGGCGATGCGCAGGTCGGGGAACACGGTTTTTTGGAGCGTTTCTGCCCACGCGGTGGCGGCTTTCATACCCAAATCTTCCGTTTCTCCCACCGCAGGACATACAACGAAGCACTGGTGACCTTCCGCTACCTGCTTGCGGATAAAGGCGTTGATCCGCGCCCGGTAGCTTTCGCCAACAAGGAAAGAATCCACCGGCTGCCGCCCCGGGGGCAGCTCGTTGATAATGGAAACGGCAAGGTCGCCGTACATCAAAAGCGCCAAGGTTCTGGGGATCGGAGTGGCGGACATGACCAGCAGGTGGGGATCACTGCCCTTGGCGGAAAGCTTGGCTCGCTGGGCGACACCGAAGCGATGTTGCTCATCGGTGATCACAAGACCAAGGTTTTGGAACACCGTGGCATCGGAAAGCAGCGCGTGGGTGCCGATGATCAGGTCAACCTCGCTATTTGCAATCTGTTCCCGAATTTCTTTTTTCTTTTTGGGGGTCAAAGAACCGGTGAGCAATGCCGTGCGCACGCCCAAGGGAGCAAAGAGTTTGGAGAGCGATGCCATGTGCTGCTCCGCAAGAATTTCTGTGGGTGCCATCAAAGCGGTTTGGTGGCCGTTTCGTGCTGCACAAAAGGCCGCTGCCGCAGCCACCATGGTCTTGCCGCTGCCCACATCGCCCTGCACAAGCCGCGCCATGGGGGTACCTTTGGCAAAATCCTGCAGGATTTCCTGTATGGCCTGTTTTTGCGCCCCGGTAAGGGCAAAGGGCAGAGCGTTGTAAAAATCGTTCAAATTCAGATTTTCATAGGGCGGGATGCGTTTGGTCTCCTTTTCTGCCCGCATGAGAGCAAGGCCTGCGGAGAACACGAAAAATTCTTCAAAGATCAGCCGCTTTTTGGCCAGCTCCGCCTCGGCCATGGAGGCAGGCTCGTGAATGGCAAAATAAGCCCGGTCAGCGCCTAAAATGCCGTATTCTTCCCGCACGGACTCCGGCAAAATTTCCTCCGGAGGGTCGCAGATGGCCAGCGCCTGCCGCACAGCTTTCAGCATGGCTGCGTTGGAAAGGCCGGCGGTGAGAGGATAAATGGGCAAAATCCGCCGGGTGGTCACAGGGGGAGAATCCAGCGGCTCAAACACGGGGTTTGTCATGCTGTAGCCGATGAAATCCCCGGAAACTGCGCCGTAAAAGAAATATTCCTGGCCGTATTGTAGGCGTTCAACAGCAAAGCGGTTATTGAAAAAGGTGATTGTGAGCCGGGCGGTGTGGTCTGCGATCTGCACCCGGGTGAGATCCAAACCTTTGCGCACATGGGCGGTTTTCGGAGTGTTCATCACCATGGCCCGGAAGCAGGCAGGCTGATCCACTTCCAGCTTGTCAATGGTCACAAGCCGGCTGCGGTCTTCGTAACCCCGGGGGAAGTGGCAGATCAGGTCGCCCAAAGTAAATATATTCAAAGCAGCAAATAGCTTTGCCTTTTTAGGGCCGATGCCGTCTAAGATAGTAATTGGGTCTGTTTGCCGAGCCATAGATTCACCTCCCTAAGCTACTTTTATTATAATGGACTTTGCTCGCTGTGTAAAGTCAAAAGCTCTCCTGTAATGGGGTGGGAAAAGTGCAGGCTTTTGGCGCAAAGCCGCTGTGTGTGATAGCCGAGCTCTGCGGAAAGCGGGGCGGTTTTTTCTGTGCCGTACTGGGGGTCGCCTAAAATGGGGAATCCTGCGTGGGCACAATGAAGCCGCAGCTGATGTGTTCTGCCTGTGATGGGGCGAAGCGCCAGCAGAGAGGTGTTCTCTCTTCGCTCCAGCACGGAAAATTCCGTCACAGAGGGTTTTCCGTTGGGACTTATTTCTCGCAGTAGGCTGGGAAGTGGTTTTCGGGCAATGGGCGCGTCAATGATGCCCGTGTCCTCCGCCGGGCCGCCAAGAACCAGTGCGTGGTAGGTTTTTTGCAGCATAACCCGCTGCATAAGACTGTGGATATGGGAGTTTTTCGCCAAAAGCACAACGCCGAAAGTGTCCCGGTCCAGCCGGGTAATGGGGTGGAACGCGCATTTTTGGCCGGTTTTTTCATAATAACCCAGCACAAAATTGGCCAGCGTTCCGGTGTTACAGCTGCGGGAGGGATGGATGAGCATGCCTGCGGGTTTGTCCACCGCCAGCAGGTGTTCGTCCTCATAAAGTATGGTCAAAGGGCCGTTTTCGGCGGGGTATTCAGGGGCGTCGGCATCCAAGATGACGCAGATCCGGTCGCCGGGGGACACGGCATAGTCTGTATGCACAGGCATGCCGTTGACAAAAAGTTTTTCCTGCCATTTCAGCCGGTTGATAAGTCCTGTGGACATTTGCATTTCTTCCTGCAAAAAGGAAGAAAGCCGGCCGGCTCGGGCGGCCAAATGCTCCAGCGTCATAGAAACACCCCATTCTAAAAAGTATAAGCAAAAGACCCTGCTTTATCAGCAGGGTCTTTTTGTGTAATTAGTTCAGAGCAGCCTTTGCCTTCTCCACGATGGCTGCGAAAGCAGCGGCGTCATGGATAGCCATTTCGGACAGGCTCTTACGGTTCAGCTCGATGCCGGCCTTCTTCACACCGTTCATGAACTTGGAATAGTTCAGACCGTAGGGGGCAACAGCTGCGCTCAGACGGGCGATCCACAGAGTGCGGTAGGTGCGCTTCTTCTGCTTACGGCCTGCGAAAGCGTAGTTGCCGGACTTCATGACAGCCTGCTTGGCCATCTTGAAGTGCTTGGACTTGGAACCCCAGTAGCCCTTGGCCAACTTCAGGGTAGCATTTCTTCTTTTGCGCGTCATCATCGCGCCTTTAACTCTAGCCATTGTTCAATCCTCCTATTCTGCCTTACTTGTACGGAATCATCTTTTTGATTGCCTCGGTGTTGGTCACGTCGGCATAAGCGGTAGCACGCAGATGACGGGTACGCTTGGTGGTCTTCTTAGTGAGGATGTGGCTCTTGTAAGCGTGAGCTCTCTTAACCTTACCGGACTTGGTCAGGTTGAATCTCTTCTTAGCACCGCTATGGGTCTTCAGCTTGGGCATAGGTGGTTCTCCTTCCGTATCTTTGGTTTTGTTAACTTACTTGCTGTTTTTGGGGGTCAGGAACATCGCCATGAAGCGGCCTTCCAGCTTGGGGTTTTTCTCCATGCTGGCCACTTCGGCGCAGGCATCAGCAAAGCTCATCAGCAGTTTCTCACCTAAATTGGTGTGGGCCATTTCACGGCCGCGGAAGCGCACACTGACCTTCACCCGGTTGCCGTCGCCCAGGAATTTCTGAGCAGCCTTGATCTTGGTGTTCAGGTCGTTGGTGTCAATGCTGGGGCTCATGCGGATTTCTTTGATCTCCACCACCTTCTGGTTCTTCTTGGCTTCCTTTTCCCGCTTCTTCTGATCGAAGCAGAATTTGGAATAGTCCATGATCTTACAGACGGGGGGTACCGCATTTGGAGAGATCTTTACAAGATCCAGGCCCTGCTCTTCGGCCATTGCGTTGGCTTCGGCAGCGGAAACAATACCTAACTGGGCACCGTCGGCGCCGATCAGGCGGATTTCCTTGTCGCAGATCTCCTCGTTGAGCTGATGGTCTAATTTAGCGATGGTAAGCACCTCCATTTACAACAAAAAAAGCGGATGCCAAAGCATCCGCACATACTCGCAACGATCCCCCACAGGGAAGGTGGAATATTAACCGTTTCGCTGTTGCTAACGGTGAGGCGGATGTTCAGCCTTCTTGATTACTGGGGTATTCTAACACAGGTTTTTCCCTGTGTCAAGAGTATTTTATTCACTTTTTTTGAAAAAATGCCGGTTTTTTCGGGTATGGGAATAGTTTTTTCTCCCTTGGGGAAGAATGAATCAGTCTGTTACCAGCGTTCCTTCTCCGGGGCGGAAGGAGGACAGCACCTGAATGGTTACTCCGTGCTGTTTTGCCAGCTCCACACACCGGTCGTGAAGTACTTGCGCGCCTTGGCGGGCAAGGGTCAGCATCTGGTCATAGCTGATTTTATGGTACTTTACTGCAGAGGGGTCTTTCCGGGGGTCTTTGTCATATACACCGTCCACATCGGTATAGATTTGGCAAAGGGACGCGCCTAAAAATGCCGCCAAGGCAACGGCTGTGGTGTCGGAACCGCCCCGGCCCAGAGTGGTGATGTTCCCGTGACTGTCTGTGCCTTGAAAACCGGCCACTACCACGATCTTCTCTGCATCCAGCTCCTGCTTGATGCGGTCGTTGGTAAGACCCTGTACCCGGGCGTTGCCGTGGGTTTCGTCTGTGAGCAAACCGGCCTGCCAGCCGGTGAGACTGATGGCTTCGTAGCCGAGCATTTCAATGGCCATGGCCATTAAGGACGCCGAGATCTGCTCTCCGGCGGCAAGGCAGGCATCCATTTCCCGGGCACTCCCGTTGGGATTGACAGCCTCTGCTTCGGCGACAAGCCGATCTGTGGTGTGACCTTGAGCAGAGACAACCACCACGATCCGGTTGCCCTGCAGTTTGGCGGCCACGGCCCGTTGGGCGGCGGCCATGACCCGCTGGGTGTCCATTAAAGAGGTTCCGCCAAATTTTTGTACGATCAACATTCTTGTCACCTCCGCACCATTCTACGCCAAAGTGCAACATTTTGTGCAAGAAAATGCCACCCGGCAAAAGCAGGGTGGCGAAATAGATTTCTTAACCGGCGAGCACCTCTGCCTTAATGATTCCGGGAAGCGCGCTGAGTACGCTCAGCAGCTCTTCCAGAGGGATGCTCACTTCCATAGTTTCCGCACCGATGGTGACCAAAGCGCAGCCGTTGGTAGGGATGATGGAATTGATGGTCAAAATGTTGGCATGATGCTTGGCCAATTCCGACAGCACAGAAGAAAGGATGCCGGGCTCATCCTGCACCATGAACTGGAAGGTGATGATCCGGCCGGTCATCATGTTCTGGAAGGGAAGGATCGCGTCCCGATACTTATAAAACGCACTGCGGCTGATGCCGGTCATACGGGTAGCGTCATTTACGGTGGAAGCAAGGCCGGAAGACAGCAGACGCTTTGCTTCTGCTACTTTCAAAAACACTTCGGGCAATGCGGATGCCTCGATAATGTAGTATTTCGGCTTTTTTGACATAGGATTCCCTCCCGCCCGCCGGCGTGAAAAACCGGCAATTATTGTAAATATTGTAACATATATTTTCTAAAAAGCAACCCTTAACTGCCGCGGCCTCAGAAAGGAGCCAATATGAACCGTTTCCCCCTACAAAAAATCGGAATTATTTTGCTTGGCCTTCTGGCGCTGTGGCTGGGGGCTCGGTATGTGCTGCCTATTTTGCTGCCGTTTTTGCTGGCGGGCGCTTTGGCGCTGGCGGCAGAGCCTATGGTAAAGGTGCTGCATCAACGGCTGCACCTGCCCCGAGTGGCGGCTTCGGGTGTGGGTGTGGTATTGTGCTTGCTGCTGGCGGTGTTGGTAGTGTTGACCTTTTGCGCATTTTTACTGCGGCAGCTGGGGTCGCTGTCCGGTGTGCTGCCGGATATGGAGCAGACCGCGCTTTCCGGAATGGATGCGCTGGAAGGGTTTTTGATGAATCTTGCGGAGAAAGCGCCTGGGTCGGTGAGTCCGATCTTGACCAATGGTGTAGAGGGGTTCTTTTCAGACGGCACGCAGGTGGTAAACCAGGTGATGACAAAGACGCTTTCTCTGGCGTCGGGGATCTTAACGAAGATTCCCGATGGAGCATTTGGGTTTGGCACAGGAATTCTGGCTTGCTTTATGATCTCCGCAAAGCTGCCGGACATTCGTCGTTGGGTGGGGCAGAAGCTGCAGGGGAATTGGGAAAGTCGGTATTTGCCTGCTGCCCGGCAGATGAAACGAAATCTGGGACTTTGGCTGCTGGCCCAATTAAAGCTGACAGGCGTCACATTCCTGATTCTGTGCGCAGGCTTTTTTCTGCTGCACATACCCCATGGCCCTCTCTGGGCGTTTTTGATCTCTTTCGTGGACGCGCTGCCGATTTTAGGCACAGGTACGATTCTGATTCCCTGGAGCCTGGTTTGTCTTCTTCAGGGAAATGCACCCCAAGCCTTGGGACTTTTAGGAATATATGGGGCAGCGGCGATCCTGCGCTCTGTTTTAGAGCCAAAGCTCATTGGCAAACAGCTGGGACTTGACCCCTTGGCCACGCTCCTCGCCATGTATACCGGCTACCGGCTTTGGGGGATATTGGGCATGTTGTTTGCGCCCTTGCTGACCATTACCTTGACGCAATTTGTAAGCGCTGCAAAGCAGCCGTAGTTTTCCTACAAATTTTCCCGATTCCTATTGTGCAACCGGCAATATTTTGCTATAATATAGAGAAAAAAGTTAAAATGGATGTGTATTGCCTTGAAGTATGGAGTATGGAATGTAGGTGCGCCGGCGCAAAATGCAGTGAATGCCTTGGTGGATGCAGGGTTTTTGCCTCTGTCTGCCATGATCCTGGCCGCCCGCGGCTTTGACAAGCCGGAAAAAGCAAAAGAATATTTAAGCTGCGACGGAGCGATGGCCGATCCTTTTCTCATGAAGGATATGGACCGGGCAGCGGAGCGGGTAAAGACAGCCCTCATAAAAGGGGAGAAGATCGCGGTTTTTGGCGATTACGATGTGGACGGCATTACCGCCACTTGCCTTTTGACCCATTTTCTGCGCAGCTGCGGCGCAGATTGCGTCAGCTATATCCCCGGTCGGCTGGAGGAGGGTTATGGACTCAATCCCATTGCCATCCGTCAGCTGCACGAAGAGGGTGTCAAGCTGATCATCACCGTGGACTGCGGCATTACGGCTGTGGAAGAGGCGGAGCTTTGCCGCCAGCTGGGTATGGTCTTGGTGATCACTGATCACCATGAGTGTAAGGACACCCTGCCCATGGCAGCGGCGGTGGTAGACCCCCACCGGCCGGACTGTACATATCCCCACAGAAATTTGTCCGGTGTTGGCGTGGCTTTTAAGCTGGCGTCTGCTCTTTCCGGAGATCCGGAAAGAATGCTGGATACTTATGCAGATATGGTCTGCCTGGGCACAGTGGCGGATGTGATGCCTCTGGTGGGAGAAAACCGGGTGTTTGTGGCCCGGGGCCTGGAACAGCTGAAAAATACCAAAAGACCCGGTGTTGCTGCCCTTATGCGGGCCTGTGCCTGCAATGCGCAGACGATTACTGCGTCGGCGATCGGTTTCATGCTGGCTCCCCGGATCAATGCGGCCGGCAGAATGGGCCAGATCCAGTTGGCAGTGGACTTGTTTTTAACAGAAGACCCTGCACAGGCAGAAATGCTGGCAGAGGCGCTTTGTGAGCTGAACCGTCAGCGTCAGGCGGTGGAGTCTCAGATTTATGAAGAGGCCGTGGCGATGCTCCCTGAAGGGAAGACCCCCGAGGCCATTGTGCTGGCAGACGAAAGCTGGCATCAGGGCGTGGTGGGCATCGTGGCCAGCCGCATGGCGGAGGAGTATTGCTGTCCTACCTTTTTGGTCTGCCTTGACGGTGACCACGGCAAGGCCAGTTCCCGCAGCTACGGTGGATTTAATTTGTTTGCATCTTTGACCAAGCTTTCCCCTTTGCTGGAAAGCTATGGCGGCCATGAATTGGCGGCCGGCTTTACCATTTCCCGCCAGCAGATCCCGTCTTTCCGGGAGGAAGTTTGCCGCATGGCGGCAGGATTCTATTCCGATGCTGCACCTCGCACTGTGCTGAATGTGGATTGCGCGGTGGCTCCGGAGCTGCTGACGCTGAAAAGCATTGATTCTCTTAGCGGATTAGAGCCTTGTGGCAATAGCTGTCCCAAGCCGCTGCTGATGATGGAAAATCTCACCATAGACCGCATTACCATGGTAGGCGGCGGAAATCATATGCGCCTGCGTCTGCGCAGTCGCCACCATGTGTTGCAGGGAATCTATTTCTCTGCCAGCAAGGAAGCAGCCACGGTGCAGCAGGGTGATGTGGTGGATGTGGCGTTTTATCCCCAGGTCAATGAGTTCCGTGGGGAGCGCTCTGTGCAGCTGAATCTTGTGGACATTCGCCCCAGCTGCAGCGTGCCGTGCTCTGCCAGCACAAGCGGCTATGCAGATGTGTGCACAGGGGCAGTCTCCCGGCAGGATGCCCAGGAGCTTTGCCCGGATCGGGCCGTGCTGGGCATGGTGTGGCGGTATTTGTCCGCTCAGGGCGGCGAGATCCGGGAATTGCCCATGTGCCTGTGCAGAAAGATCGTGCGCTGGTCCGGCGAGGCGCTGAGCCTTGGCAAGTTGTTGGTGTGCCTGGATATTTTCCGGGATGTGGGTCTGCTGCAGCTGCGGCGGGTACATAAGGATATGATCATTACCCTGACCCCCGGCAATGAAAAAGCAGATTTGAACCAAAGTCAAACCCTACAGACGCTTATGCGAGCGAAAGAGAGCTGAACGATATGGAAACTTTTGAAGCCCATTATTCTTCCATGTGCGCGACGGTGAGCAAATGCATTCCCGGCGCTGATACGGAGCTTCTTAAAAAAGCGGTGGATTATGCCGCACAAAAACATGAAAATCAAAAACGCAAGGACGGATCTCCTTATATTATCCACCCTCTGGCGGTTGCCGAAGTGGTGGCGGAGATGGGTCTGGATATGGACGCGGTGCTGGGTTCGCTTCTTCATGACTGTATTGAAGATACGGATGCATCCTTTGACGAGATCGCTACCATGTTCGGCCAGACGGTGGCGGAGCTGGTGGAGGGCGTTACCAAGCTGACCCGGGCGAACTTCTCCTCTTCTGAGCAGGCCCAGATGGAAAACCTGCGCAAGATGTTTATGGCCATGTCCAAGGACATTCGGGTGGTGCTCATTAAGATCGCTGACCGGCTGCATAATATGCGTACCATGCAGTATCAGACTCCGGAAAAGCAGATCAGCAAGTGCCAGGAGACCATGGATATTTATGCCCCTCTTGCGCACCGGCTTGGTATGCAGAAGATCAAGTGGGAGCTGGAGGATATTGCCCTTAGGTACTTAGAGCCGGAGGAGTACGGGCAGATCATGTCCTACTTAAATGCCCACAAGGAGCAGGATGAAGCATTTATGCACACCATCCAGGACGAGATCACCCGGCGGCTTTCTTCCATGGGCATTCACAACACCACCTATGGGCGCATTAAGCACGTGTATTCCATTTATCGGAAAATGAACGCCCAGGGCAAGACCATGGACGAGCTTTACGATGTGTATGCGTTCCGCTGCATCGTGGACACTATTCCTGATTGTTACAATGTTTTGGGTCATATCCATGACCTGTTCAATCTGGTGCCGGGTCGGTTTAAGGACTATATTTCCACCCCCAAGCCCAATATGTACCAGAGCTTGCATACCACGGTTATCGGCACACAAGGTATTCCCTTTGAGGTGCAGATCCGCACATGGGATATGCATGAAACAGCGGAATACGGTATCGCTGCCCACTGGAAATATAAGCAGGGCGGCGAGGGCGGCAATGAAAAGGACTTCGAATGGGTGCGCCGTTTGCTGGAAAGCCAGCAGGACACTGACGCGGAGGACTATGTTCGCTCTCTGAAGATCGATATGTTTGACGACGAGGTGTTCGTCTTTACGCCCAAGGGACGCATTGTGTCTTTGCCGGCAGGTTCTACCCCGGTGGACTTTGCTTATGCCATCCACTCCGGCGTGGGCAACTCCATGATCGGTGCAAAGGTAAATAACCGCATCTGCGGCATTGATACGTCCTTGAAAAATGGCGATATTATTGAGATCCTTACTTCCAAGGCTGCTAAGGGCCCCAGCCGCGATTGGCTCACCATTTGTAAGTCCAACCAGGCCAGAACCAAGATCAAGCAGTGGTTTAAGAAGGAAAAGCGGGAGGAAAATGTGCTCCATGGCCGGTCTTCTTTCGAGGCGGAAATGAAGCGTACCGGCTTGCCCCTGTCTATTACCATTGATCCCGAGGTAGGCCCGCAGCTGCTGAAGAAGCTGGCCTTTGACTCCTGGGAGGATATGTATGCCGCCATCGGCTACGGCGGTTTGACTGCCACTAAGGCGGTAGGCCGTATTCGGGACGACATCAACCGGGCCATAAAGGCGCAAGCCAGCGAGCGGGCACAGGTGAATCCCTTGCGTACCGTGCCGGATACCGAGGCAGTCAAACGCAACCGCCACGCGGTGAACGGCGTGATCGTGGAGGATATTGATTCTTGCATGATCAAATTTGCAAAATGCTGCACTCCCGTTCCCGGTGACGATATTATCGGCTTTATCACCAAGGGCTTCGGTGTCAGCGTACACCGGAATGATTGCCCCAATACTGCCGGTCGGGATCATCCCATCCAGTCTGCCCGTTGGGTGAATGTGCGCTGGGCCAATGGGGAGGACAAACCGTTTGATACTACATTGGAACTGGAATGCATTACCCGGGATGGCCTGCTGCTGGACGTGGCCACTGCCATGACCTCTGCCCATATTCGGGTAAAGGAGCTCAACGGTAAGGATCTGCCCGGCGGGAAGAGTGTGTTCACTGTGCGTTTTGAAGTGAAGAATGTCGAAGAGCTGGAGTCTGTGCGCAATAAGCTTATGAGCATTCCCGATGTGGTAGGCTCCCGCAGAGGACAGAACTAAACGAGGAAGTTGTTATGCGCGCTGTATTAACAAGAGTAACCTCCGCTTCCGTCGCCATTGACGGTCAGGTAGTGGGGGAAATCGGCAAAGGATTTCTGATTTTACTGGGCATTGGCCCGAATGATACGGAGCAGGAATGTCGGTATCTGGCGGAAAAGGCCTTGGGACTTCGCGTTTTCGAGGACGAAAACGGGAAGATGAACTTAGGGCTTGATGCCGTGGACGGGCAGGTGCTGGTGGTCAGCCAGTTTACCCTTTACGGCAACTGCCGAAAAGGCCGTCGCCCCAGCTTTACGGACGCTGCAGACCCTGTGCTGGGAAAGAAAATGTATGAAACATTCCTTTCCTGCTGTGAGGAGTTGGGGTATCCCCCTCAGCACGGAGAATTTGGCGCAGATATGCAGGTGGCCTCGATCAACGATGGCCCGGTGACTCTTATTTTAGACACGGATATTTTAATGGAGACCACACGAAGAGGGTGAAACAGCTTGCAGATTCATACCTTGCCTTTGGGCAGCTATCAAACCAACTGCTACATTTTGCATAAAGAGGGAGATTCCCGCTGCCTTGTTATTGACCCCGGTGATGAGGCGGAAAAGCTTTTGGCTTTCCTGCGTCTGCACTGTTTGCATCCGGAGGCCATCCTCTTGACCCATGGGCATTTTGATCATGTGGGTGCGGTGGAGGCTGTGGCAGAGGAAACGGATTGCCCGGTGTATTTGTGCCCGGAGGAGCTGAAACTGCCGCCTATGATGACCGGTGGGCCGCTTTTTTACACAGATCACTACAGTGATGGCCAAAAGTTGACTTTGGCGGGGTTGTCCTTTCAAGTGCTGCATACCCCGGGGCATACCCCCGGTTCGGTGTGCTTGCTGTTTGACGAAGAGCTCTTTTCCGGAGATACTTTATTTGCCGGTTCTTGCGGCCGTACGGATTTTCCCGGCAGCGACCCTACTGCAATGAGAAGATCCTTAAAGCGCCTGCGGGAGCTTCCCGGAGATTACCAGGTATACCCCGGCCACGCAGAAGATACCACTTTGGCTGCTGAGCGGCAGCAGAACCCTTATTTGTAAGGAGCTATTCATGGAGCTGACACTTGTGGGTCATGATGACCGTTACGCTGTGGAACAATTGCAAATGTCCCTGTTTGGTACGCTGGCGGACGGACATGCGGTGAGCGCTTTGCATCGGGGAAAACGATGGCTCACGGCCACCACAAAGATAAGCTTGAACGGGCAGGACGCAAAGGCAATTCGCCGGTTAAGCGCTGGGGAGGAAACGGTGCGACTGCGTCGGCAGCTGCTGCAGCAGTGCTATTATCAGGCGGCAGTGAAGCTGTTGCCGGACGCCCCGGCATGGGGTGCGCTGGCCGGTGTGCGGCCTACCAAGATCACTACCAAGCATCTTTTGGAGGGCGGCACGGAAAAATCGGCGGATGCGCTGCTGAAACAGGTCTATTATGTGACCCCGGAGCGCAGAAAGCTTGCCCTTGACTGCTCTGCGGCCACGGTAAAGGCAGAAAAGCTTTTGGATCCAAAGGATATTTCTCTGTATATTGGCATCCCTTTTTGCCCAACCCGGTGTAGTTACTGCAGTTTTGTCAGCCGGACGGTGGGGAAGAAGACGGAGCTCATCGCCCCATATCTTCAGGCTCTGCTGAAAGAGCTGGAAGCAACGGGAAAACTTTTGGAAACTTCCGGCAAGTTCATTCGTAGCATTTACATAGGCGGAGGCACGCCTACCACCTTGTCTTGCGGTCAAATGACGGAGCTGTTGGCGGCGGTGCGGGGAAGTTTTGACCTTTCCCGTTGCCTGGAATTTACCGTAGAGGGCGGTCGCCCGGATACGCTGACCCCTGAAAAACTGGCGCTGATCCGAAAAGGCGGCGCGGACCGTATGAGCATCAATCCCCAAACCATGGTGGATTCTGTCCTGCGCGCTTGTGGGCGGCCTCACAGCGCAGACCAGGTGAAGCAGGCCTATGAATGGGCGGTGGATGCGGGTTTTGAAAATATTAACATGGATTTGATCGCAGGCTTGCCGGGGGATGATTTTGATGGCTTCCGGTATTCTTTGGATACGGTGGCCGGCATGGATCCTTCCAATATTACTGCGCATACTTTGGCGCTGAAAAAGGGCGCAGATCTGTTTGAAAGAAGGCAGTCGCTGGCATCCGCGGAAGAAGTGGCCAAAATGGTGGAATATTCCAATGGCACTCTGCGCACAGCCGGCTATGTGCCGTATTATTTGTACCGGCAGAAATATATGTCCGGCTCTTTTGAAAATGTGGGCTGGAGCAGGGATGGCCGGGATTGTCTTTATAACATTTACATGATGGAGGAGCGGCATACCATTTTGTCTTTGGGCGGTGGCGGCATGAACAAGGTCAACCTGCCCGACGGGACGCTGCAAAGATTCCACAATCCCAAATTCCCGGAGCAGTATATTGAGCTGCTTGACGGGGTTTTGCAGAAAAAAGAAATGCTGATCCGGTTGATGGATCAGGGGGAGTAACAGGAAAGGCGGTAAGATTATGGATACTTTGATCTCCAATGTAACCATCGTCACCATGAATTTGAAAATGGATGTGCTGTTTGGGGCATATCTGGGCGTTACAGAGGGAAAGATCTCCTACATAGGAAAAACGCCCCCGGAGGAAACGCCTCAGACCATTATTGATGGCACAGGCATGGTGTTGTTACCGGGCCTTATTAACTGCCATACTCATTTGGCTACCACGGTGCTGCGCAGCTATTGCGATGACCTGTCCGCAGCCCAAGCCTTGGAGGAGCGGCTGAAAAAAGAGGATAAGATGGATGCGCGCTGCGCCAAGGCGGCAGCGGGGCTTGCCATTGCAGAGTGCCTGCGGTTTGGTATTACTTCGGTATCTGATCTGTATTATTATCCGGATGCCACGGCTCAGGCGGTGGCGGAAGCTGGGATCAAGGCAAATTTGGCCTTGTCTTCCTATCGGTTTATCGATCAGTGTGAGGACTTTGATTTTGAGACCGATGAGCAGTGTGCTGAGCTGCGCCGGGTTTTTGATAAGTGGAACGGCTACGACAATGGCCGCATAAAGATCGACGCGGGCATTCATGCGGAGTACACCAGCAACCATAAACTGTGGGAAGGCTTGGTGGGATATGCCGCAGAAAAGGGCCAGGGTTTTCAGCTCCATTTGGCGGAGACCCGGGAGGAAGTGGATTCCTGCTTGGATCGCACCGGCCTGACCCCGGCGGAGCTGCTGAATTGCCATGGCGTATTCAATTTGCCGGTTACCGCCGCAGGCTGCGCTGGTCTTACTGAGGAAGATAAGCTTCTTTTGGGCAAAAAGAAGGCCACAGCTGTGGCCTGTCCCCTTACAGATGCCAAAAATGGTCGTGCCAGCATGGATATTCCCGGCTGTGTCAAGGCGAAAATGAATGTGGCATTGGGTACAGGTGGCGCCATTGAGTGCGGCAATCTTGACATGTTTGAAGTGATGCGGGGCGCAGCAATGGCAGCCAGAGCAACCTCCGGTGACGCGGCGGCGCTGCCTGCCGGCGCGGCACTGATGATGGCCACGGTCTGCGGTGCGAGAGCTCAGGGGCGGGCAGAAAGCTGCGGCCAGATCAGCGAAGGCATGGATGCCGATCTGATCTTGGTGGATTTTTCCGCGCCCCATTTGATGCCTTGCCATAATGTGATCAACGCCCTTGCCTTCAGTGCAAAGGGCGGCGATGTGGCCATGACCATGGTTCGGGGCAAGATCCTGTATCAAAACGGTCAGTTCCCCACACTGGATCTGAAAGCGCTGGTGGAAGAACTGACCCAGTACGCCATTCCCCGGCTCTTTGCCGATGCCAAGGATTGATAAAGGCAGGAGGCTTTTATGACACCGAAAAAACAAAATTTTCTTCACGGCACTATGCTTTTGGCGCTGTCTACGGCCATTGTTAAGGTGATCGGTGCGTTTTACTCCATTCCCCTTAAGCAGGTCATTGGCGACCAAAGCTTTGGTTATTATTCCACGGCCTATGAGATCTACACGCTTCTTTTGATGATCTCTACTGCCGGTCTGCCTGTGGCCATGAGCCGGATGATCTCTCAAGCCAGCAGCTTGGGTCATTACCGGCAGATGCGCAGGATCTATACGGTGTGCCGCACTATTTTCCTGGCCCTGGGCATTGCCGGAACGCTGCTCATGACTGTATTTTGCCGTCAGCTGGCGGTATTCCAGGAGCAGCCGGACGCCTGGGCGGCCATTGGAACGCTGGGCCCCTGTTGTTTCTTCATCTGCCTTATGAGCACATATCGTGGTTTCTTCCAGGGACAGAGCAATATGAAACCCACCTCCGTCAGCCAGGTGCTGGAGGCGGTGTGCAAGCTGATCGTGGGTCTGGGCGCAGCCATTCTGCTGGTGACCTTTACAGATGAAAAGGCCTACCCCGCCGCAGGTGCGATCTTTGGCGTGACGGTGAGCTGTTTGATCTCCTCGGTTTATCTGAAGGCGTGCTTCCAAAAGGCATACCGGGATATTCCTGTGACGGATGAGCCGGTATCTTCCGGAAAGGATATTGCCAAGGGTCTTCTTGCCATTGCCATTCCTATCACCATTGGCTCTGCGGGTCTGCAGCTGTTAACGGTTTTGGAGACCCGGGTATATATGGGCCGGCTTTTGGAAACACTTACCCAGAATCAGGCTGATGTGCAAAAGGGTATTTATAACTTCACCCAAAAGATCTTCAATATGCCCTGCGCCTTTATTACCCCCATTACGATCAGCGTGATCCCTGCCATCGCGGCACAGCTGACCACCGGGGAGCATAAGGCGGCAAAAAATACTGAGGAATCTGCCGCCCGGATCACGGGACTCATCAGCGCTCCATGTGCCGTGGGCCTTTTTCTGTTGGCAGAGCCCATTACCGCCCTGCTTGGCGGCTATACCGGAGAGCGGCTGGAGCTGGCGACCCAGCTTATGAGCGTGCTGGGTCTTTGTGTGCTGTTTAATGCAGTGGTGCTGTTCACCAATGCTGTGATGCAGGCCCATGGCCATGTGACCCTGCCGGTGGTGAATATGTTTGTTGGCGGCATTTTGAAGCTGGTGGTGGTGTTCCTGCTTGCAGGAAATCCCCGCATTGGCATTTTGGGCGCACCTATCGGTTCGCTGTTTTGCTATTTCTCCATTACGGTACTGAATTTGATCAGCATTGCCAGAGTGCTTCCCCAGAAGCCAGCCATAGCAAAAAATCTTTTGCGGTCACTGTTGGCGGCGGCGATTATGGGCGCGGCGGCCTACGGAGTTTGGCAGGGTTTGGTGTTTGTGTTCCACGGAGCGCCCAACCGGATCCTCGCCTGTGGCCTGCCTATAGCGGTGGGCGGACTGGTATATTTGCTGGCTGCTGTAAAGTTGCGCGCCATTACAAAAGAGGACTGTTTGCTCCTGCCAAAGGGCGAAAAAATTGCAAAATGGCTAAAATTATGAAAAAAATCTCTTGATTTTTTGGAAGAAATGTGGTAATTTTTTAATATCACTTTTAATAAAAGGAAGAGAGGATCTTATTATGAACAAGACAGAACTCATCGCAGCCGCTGCTGAAAAGGCAGGTTTGACCAAGAAGGACACCGAGCGCGCTCTCAACGCTGCTATCGACGCTATTACCGCTGCTCTGGCAGCAGGCGACAAGGTTCAGCTGTCCGGCTTCGGCATTTTTGAAGTTCGCGCCCGCGAAGCTCGCGTTGGCCGCAACCCCCATACCAAGCAGACCATCGAAATCCCCGCTACCCGCGTGCCTGCTTTCAAGGCAAGCAAGACTCTGAAGGACGTCATTGCCAAGTAATTTATGCGCCTGGATAAGTATCTTAAGGTCTCTCGCCTGATTAAGCGCCGCACGGTGGCCAACGAAGCCTGCGACAACGGACGCATCAGCGTCAATGGCCGCGTGGTGAAAGCCAGCTATGAGGTGAAGGTCGGCGATAAGATCGAGATCACCCTGGGGCAAAAAGCCGTGGCGGTAGAGGTTCTGCAGGTTGAAGAAGTTGTCCGCAAGGACGATGCCGCAGGGCTGTATAAAGAAATATAAAAAGAGAGGAGCATATGCTCCTCTCTTTTGTTATTGTGCCAGTTTTTTATATAATTTCTCCAGCAGGCGGCGCAGGGGGCAAAATAGCAGCAGCGCAATGACAAAATTGCCAACGCAGTGTGCAATGTCAAAGGGAATCCCAGAAATCCACTTGGATACTGCATAGCCAACGCCGCCGATGAAAATGTCCACAATGCCGCAGAGTGCGCCAAAGAGCAGGCCGAAGGCGCCGGATAATGTGGCCCAAAAAAGGGGACTTTCCGCTTTTTTCAGCAGCAGAGCCGCCACCATCAGCACCGCCCAGATATATAGGTAATTGATGCTCCAAAGATTGATGCCGTAAAAAAGGATCTCCATCGCCACATATAAATACATGGGATAGAGTGCCTTCCAGCCAAAGATCACGGCAAAGAGCATCACCATCAGACTTACGGGTTCAATATTGGGCAGTCCGCTCATGGCCACCTTCAGACCAAAGGTCAGTGCTGCCAGGATGCCAAAGAGCACAATTTCCCGCAGGGTAAGCTTAAGACGCGAAGCCATTGGTATAAACCAGCCGGAAAGTATCTCCGTCAGCAATCACAAGCTCGTTGATGCCAACGACGGCCATGTTGTCACCTTGGTAAACAGCCCACCAGCCTTCGTCCTCTGCCCAAACGGCGGTCTCGCCGTCTACAGTGTCAAACATTCCGGACTGAATGTTTCCTTCGGGGATCAAGCCTTCGGCTACCAGCACCGGGCCAAGGTATTCTTCGTCAGTGTGATAGGTCTTGACCACCTCAGTCTTGTCCTTGTGTACCACGGTGACCGTGATCGTCTTTGCGCCGTCAGTTGTGCTGGGACGGGTGGCAAAGTAGATACCGGCCAGGGCGGCGACCACCAGAACCAGGGCGAGAATAGCGAAGATCCATTTTTTGTTGTTCATACATATACCTCCTAAAAAACAAGTAGGCTGGGGCGCAAATATGCGCCGCCGCCCGGTTTCTGCGACAACCGCACCTTCCCGTATGTCCGCGGGAGGGTAGGAAAATCCGTTCCGTAGGTCTTCTGACTCGTGCTTACAGGGGGCTGGACCCAACGCTTTCCTCAGCCTTCCCGGAAAATATCCAGTGACCGGTTTTCACCAAAAGAGGATCGCTCAGCACATACAGCGGCGGTACCGTCCGGGAATCGCACCCGGTTATCTTGTTCAGCAGGGCAGGTTCGTCGCCTGCGCTGCCACGGAACTTCTATTTAGTTGCCAAGGAAATAGTATCACAGGCGGTGGCTGCTGTCAACAGCAGAAAAATCTTCCCCCGCAGCAAAACAGATTTACAAACCAGCAAAGCAGCAGATTGGTGCAGGGGGAGCCCCGCATTTCGAAACCCCGGAAGCTTCCGGCCTGCCGGCGGTATGCTGCGCCGCCGTTTTGGATCTGCTCTAAGGTGTGCAGATATTGGGCGTTGTCCGGCTCTAAGGAGACTGCTTTGCGGATATGCTCCAGGGCGGTGATCTGGTTACCAAGGCCGTCGTGGGCCAGGGCGCTCACGTAGTACCACCGGGCATTGCGGTTGGTGCTGTTGCTAAGGATGTTCAGTGCTTCCTGGTAACGGCCTATATATACATATTTAAGGGCTGCTTGTTGGTATTGGTCGCCTGTATTGCCGGTGTATCTTCTGCCACCATAGCCACCAAAGGGGTCATAGCCGTAGCCTCCGTAGCTTTGACCGCCGGTTTGGGCAGATTTGTCCGGATTTTTGATCTGTTCATAAGCGGCGTTGACTTCCTGCATCTTCTCCGCCGCCACCTTATCTCCGGGGTTGCGGTCGGGGTGATATTTTTTTGCCAGACGGCGGTACGCCTGCTTGATCTGTTCGTCAGTTGCGTCGCGGCTGACTCCGAGGACCTTGTAAGGATCGTCGATCATTTCCCTTCCTCCCGGTTAATTTTTCGCTTGGTGCGGAAGTTGCACCATATGCCACTGTACAGAATATTGTCCAGCAGCGGTTTGTCCTGCACCAAGGGCAGTTTCTCAAATTCCTCTGTGCATTTGCCCATGGCAAGCACCAGATAAGAATCCCATCTTTCCCAATCCTCTCCTGTGCCCATGGCAAGGAAGGGGTTGTATTTTCCGCCCTTTTTGTCCCGGCGGTAGTCTACCGCAGCGTCTGCCAGGTAAATAAAACGGCCCAAAGCCATACCCATGCTTCGCAAGGTGGGCGCCCACAGATCTTCTTCATACACAAGAAGTTCTCCCATAAGCTGGCCGAAGCAGTTGGCCGGCTCGTCGGGGTTAGCGCAGCCGGCTTTTTCCAGCTGGCTCAGTTTTTGGATACAGCTGCAAATGGCATCGCACTGCCGGGGATAACGCTCTGCAATGGCAGGATATTTTTCCCCGAAAATCTTTTGCTGCCATTTTGCGGACAGCTTTCCTTCGTCCCGCCAATCGTCATCTGCCTTAAAATAAGCAAGGGCCACATTCATATCTGCCGCGTAACGAATATATACATTTTCCAACCATGGCTTCTTGTGCAGAGGGTGCAGCAAGCAGGCGTTGTTTCCGCTGGCCTCCTCCGGCTCGTAAAGACTCATAAGCAACAGGGCAAGAAACGCCATGTCATAGCTTAGCCCCAGCCGGGAAAGCTGATTTGCCTGCTCGCGGATCTGACGGCAGATACCGCAATATACTGCATTATAGCGTGTTTTTTGGTCAGCCGTCAACTCCTTTGTGTTGGCTGTAACAAATCCAAACATGGCGCACCTCCTTATCTTGCTTTCAGCATAAAGGCAGGATGTGAACACCAAGTGAACATTTAGAAAGTTTTTCCATACACCGTTTAAAAAGCTTAAATGTTCACGAGCGCCCAGTTCTTTTGCAATAATTAACAGAGATATGCATAAATTTCCAAACTTTCTCCGTCAATTCGGAAAAAATGAAAATTGCACTTGTAACTTCCCCGAAAATGATGTAAAATATTATGACTGATAGTATGTCGATTTCCCGTTCTGCGGGTTTGGAGGTTCAATCATGAAAAAACCCATTGTACTTGTGATTATGGATGGCGTGGGCAAGGGCGACGGTGGCAGCGGTGATGCTGTTGTAGTTGCCAAGACTCCTACGCTGGATCATTTGATGGCAACTTGCCCCCATACTTACCTGAAAGCTCATGGCACCGCTGTGGGTCTGCCCAGCGATGAGGATATGGGCAACTCTGAGGTCGGCCACAATGCCCTTGGCTGCGGCCAGGTCTATTCCCAGGGCGCTAAGCTGGTAGGCGAGTCCATTGAAAACGGTGTGCTGTATGCATCTGAAACCTGGAAGGAATTGGTTGCCAATGCAGAAGGCAAGGCTATGCATTTCATCGGCTTGCTCTCTGATGGCAATGTGCACAGCAACATTCATCACCTTATCGCGCTGCTGAAGCAGGCGCATGCTGAGGGTGTAAAGAAAGCTTATTGCCATATCCTGCTGGATGGCCGTGATGTGCCCGCCACCTCCGCGCTGGAGTATGTGGCTATGCTGGAAGAGGTGCTGGCTGAGCTGAGCAAGGATGGCTGCGATTATGCCATTGCTTCCGGCGGTGGCCGTATGCAGGTGACCATGGACCGGTATGAAGCCAACTGGGGCATGGTGGAATTGGGATGGAAGACCCACGTGCAGGGTCTTGGCCGTCAGTTTGCTTCTGCCAAGGAAGCCATTGAGACCTACCGGGCTGAGTCCGGTGTCATTGACCAGGACCTGCCTGCTTTTGTCATTGCAAGAGACGGCGCACCCTTGGCAAAGATCGCCAACGGCGACAGTGTGATCCTGTTCAATTTCCGTGGTGACCGGGCCCAGGAGATCTCCATTGCCTTTGACCGCAAGGAGTTCGATAAGTTTGATCGGGGCGATTATACCGGTGTGAAGTTTGCAGGTATGCTGCAGTATGACGGCGACCTGAACATTCCCGAAAATTATTTGGTCAAGCCCCCTGTGATCCGCAATACTTTGACGGAAGTTATGGTGGCGGCCGGGGTAAATGAATATGCTGTTTCCGAGACCCAGAAGTACGGCCATGTGACCTATTTCTGGAACGGCAACCGCTCCGGCAAGGTGTGTGAGGAGCTGGAGACTTATGAAGAGATCCCCTCCGATGTGATTCCCTTTGAGCAGGCACCTGCCATGAAGTCCAAGGAGATCACGGAAAAGCTGGTTCAGGCTATGGCTTCCGGTAAATATCAGTTCCTGCGCTGCAACTATCCCAATGGCGACATGGTTGGTCATACCGGTGTTATGGACGCGGTGGTTTACGCCATGGAATGTGTGGACAACGGTCTAAAAGCTATTATCGAGGCTGCTGACCGGTATGGTTATACCGTACTCATCACCGCAGACCACGGCAATGCCGACCAGATGACAGAGACCA
Source organism: Faecousia sp. (assembly GCA_045532105.1). Classification (GTDB taxonomy): domain Bacteria; phylum Bacillota; class Clostridia; order Oscillospirales; family Oscillospiraceae; genus Faecousia. The sequence continues at coordinate 41,751 of JAZSFE010000050.1, read as the reverse complement.
AGAAGGGCAAGACCGCTGTGCGTACCGCTCATTCTCTGAACCCTGTTCCCTTTATTATTTACGATAAGGATACCAGCTGGACCATCCGTGACGGCAGCTACGGCCTTGCCAATGTGGCACCCACTGTGGTAAACATGATGGGCCTTACCGCTCCCGATTGCTGGGAAGAAAGCATGGTTTAACCCAAAACATTAAGGAGGATATCCTATGATTCGACAGAACAATGAAAACGGCTGCGTCAATGTCAGCGCCAATGTTTATACCGATATTGCGGGTACTGCTGCCAGCAACTGCTTCGGTGTAAAGGGTATGGCTGCCCGTTCTGTGAAGGACGGCCTGTATCACCTGCTGCGCAAGGAGTCCATGTCCAAGGGCGTGAACGTCCAGTTCCACGAGGACGAAACCATTTCCATTGATTTGCACATCATGGTGGACAACGGCGTGAATCTGAACGCTGTGGGAGCCTCTATTATTTCCGAGGTTCGTTATGTGGTGAACAAGTGCACCGGAACTCAGGTGCGGTCCGTAAACGTGTATATCGATTCCATGATGATCGGTTAATAATCGGAGGTGTAAGTAATTGAGGCAGACCATTCAAGGCGCCGATTTCCGTAGACTGATCGTCAATGCGGCCGCCGCCATAGAGATAAACAAACAGGCGCTCAATGAGCTGAACGTATTTCCCGTTCCCGACGGTGATACGGGCACCAATATGTCCATGACCATCAATGCCGCTGCGCAGGATCTGCGCAAGCTGGAAGACCCCACGCTGGAGAAGGCTTCTTCTGCTGCGGCTTCTGCCATGCTTCGTGGCGCCCGGGGCAATTCCGGTGTTATTTTATCCTTGCTGTTCCGGGGCATTTCCCGTCGGCTTAAGGGCGAGACGGATTGCGACGGTGTTTTGTGGGCAGCAGCTCTGCAAGAGGGCGTGGATGCTGCTTATAAAGCAGTTATGAAGCCTGCAGAGGGCACGATCCTTACGGTTGCCCGTCTGGCAGCCGCCAAGGCACAGCAGGCAGCTGAGGAAAATAATTATTTTGAATTTGTCCACAGCGCTGCCATTGAAGAGGCAAAGGTGGCTTTGGCCAATACCATTAACCAGAACCCGGTGCTGAAAAAGGCCAATGTGGTGGACGCCGGCGGTAAGGGCTGGCTAGTAGCTTTGGAGGCCATGGCATTGGCTCTGCGGGGCGAGGATATTGTGGTTCCCGAGGGTGTAAACAATGCACCTGCCAATGATGCGGCAGATTTCTCTGATTTTGACACAGAGGACATCACCTTTACCTACTGCACAGAGTTTATCATTTCCCGGGAGAATGATAACGATCCCGAAAAGCTCAGGGATTTCCTCAGCAGCTTGGGCGATAGCCTGGTGCTGGTGGACGATGAGGAGATCATCAAGGTCCATGTGCATACCAACGATCCTGGTAAGGCACTGCACGAGGCCATTGAATACGGCTCTTTCGTAACAGTAAAGATTGAAAATATGCGCCTGCAGCATACGGAAAAGGTTATGAGCGAGCAGGAGCTTGCTCCTAAGATCGCAGAGCCGGAGAAGCCCATCGGTGTTGTCTCCGTTTCCGTGGGCGACGGCATTGCAGATGTGTTCCAGAATCTGGGCGTGGACGGCATGGTGTCCGGCGGACAGACCATGAACCCCAGCACCCAGGATATTTTGGAAGTGGTCAATACTGTGCCCGCAGAGACTGTTTTTGTGCTGCCCAATAATAAGAACATTATTATGGCCGCTGAGCAGGTCAATGCGCTGACCCCCAAGAATGTGGTGGTCATCCCCAGCAAGACCATTCCCCAGGGTGTTACTGCCATGCTGAACTTCAATCCCGAGGGCAGCGTGGAAGAAAATGTCCAGGCTATGACCGATTCTCTGGTCACGGTGGATACCATGCAGATCACTTATGCCGCCCGGAATTCTGATTTCGACGGTTATGAGATCCATGAGGGCGACTACCTTGCCATTTACGGAAGCGCTTTGTTCGGCACCAGCCGGGATATTAAAGCACTGCTGAAGACCTTGGCCAAGAAGGTCCATGAAGAGGGCAAGGAATATATCACCATGTACTACGGCGCGGACATTACGGAAAAGCAGGCACAGAAGGCTGCGGATCTGTTTGCCGAGGCTTGCCCGGGCGCAGATGTGAATCTGTTAAACGGTGGCCAGCCGGTATATTACTACCTGATCTCTGCAGAATAAGAAAAATGCCTGCTTGGGCGGTGCACCATAGTGATAAATTGCCTAAAAAGGCATAGATTTCCCTGATATTGCGTCAAAAATCCTCGCAATCCACAAAGGATTCCTGCGGTTTTTCCTTATCTCAAGAAAATCTCCATCCTTTTTAGGTGCAATGCAGTTTTGAAGTGGTAACTTTTTTGGTTAACAAATAATAAAATTCCCGGAATGCTGACGCATTTCGGGAATTTTTTGTGCAGTTAAGCGGAAAAGGGACCGTTCAAAACCATTTTATCACTACGGCGCACCGCCCTTAGGCGGGCATTTTTTTGCGCCTTTTGCATATACTAATGGGAAGATGCAAAAGGGGTGAGCCAGATGTGGAAGCCTCCCGCAGGGGGATTATTGGGAAAAACAGCGGCCATGGTGGGAAAGCTGCGCAGAATGCAGATCCCCTCCCATGCCGCCAATGCCGGGTATTTTATTGTGCTGTCCGTATTTCCTGCGTTGGTGCTGACATTAAGCCTTTTGCGGTACACATCCTTAGATGCCGGGGACTTGATGGATCTTTTGGCAGGATTCCTCCCGGAGGCGCTACTGCCTGCGGCACAAAAGCTTATTATCGCCACCTATGCGCATACTTCGGGAGCGATGGTTTCGGTGTCTGCAGTGAGTGTGCTGTGGTCTGCCAGTCGAGGCGTTTACGGATTGCTCATGGGTTTGAATACCATTTACGGGGTGCGGGAAGATCGGGGATATGTATATACCCGGTTGATCAGCGTGGCATATACCTTTGGGTTTTTGCTGGTGTTGTTGCTGACGCTGATCTTGGGCGTGTTCGGAGAGGCGCTGCTGGGCTCCTTGCCTCCGGCAACCGGAGGGTTGGGGTGGTTTTTGTCGGAAGTGGTGGATCTGCGGTTTTTGTTGATGTTGCTGCTGCAAACAGGTCTGTTCAGTGCCATGTTCACAGTACTGCCCAACCGGAAGAACAAGCTGTCTGAAAGCTTTCCCGGGGCGGTTTTGGCAGCGGTGGGGTGGTTGATCTTTACCCGGCTGTTTTCCTACTATGTGGAGCATTTTTCCAATTACTCCAACCTTTACGGGTCGGTGTATGCTTTGGCGCTGAGTATGCTGTGGCTGTATTTTTGTTTATCCATTGTGTTTTATGGTGGCGCGCTGAACCGGATGCTTATGAAAGAGAATTAAAAAATGGGTGCATCGAATAGATGCACCCAAAATGTTTATTTTGTACCGAAGATCCGGTCGCCGGCATCGCCTAGGCCGGGAACAATGTAGGCGTGGGAGTTCAGGCAATCGTCCACAGCGGCAAGATACATTTCCACATCGGGGTGAGCGTCCTGCACAGCTTTGACGCCTTCGGGGCAGCCGATGATGTTCATCATGATGATGTTGCGGCAGCCGCGCTTTTTCAGAAAATCAATGGCGGCCACGGCGCTGCCACCGGTGGCCAGCATGGGGTCGACCACGAAAACCACGCGGTTTTCAATATCTTCGGGAAGCTTGCAGTAATATTCCACAGGCAGATGGGTGTCGGGGTCACGGTACAGACCGATGTGACCGATCTTTGCAGAGGGGATCATATCTACCATGGAGTCCACCATGCCCAGACCTGCTCTGAGGATGGGTACGATGGCCAGCTTCTTACCGGCCAGCTTCCGGCACTTGGCAATAGCCACAGGGGTCTGCACCTCTACTTCAGTGGTGGGCAGATTCCGGGTAGCCTCATAGCACATCAGTCCGGAAATTTCACTTACCAATTCACGGAATTCCTTAACGCTGGTTCTTTTGTTGCGCAGGATCGCCAGCTTGTGCTGGATCAGGGGGTGGTCCAAAACATTTACGCGAGGCATTTTCTATCTCTCCTTTTATTTCTGTTCTCGGGCAAGCCGTTCTCGCTCTGCCTGGGACAATCTTAAATAGTTAGGGGTAATTTCTGCAGCATTTCCGGTATTTCCCAGCCGAATTTGCTCTAAGGCGGCAAGGCCTACACCGATCGCCCGTTGATGAAGTTTGTGTTCCGGGGGCAAAGCCAAGCCCGGCACATCTTCTTTTAGGGTATTATAACACAAAATACTTCCGTCGCCAACCAAAAAAACAGGTTTTTCTAAATTTTTCAGTTGTTTTTTCAGATCAGACAGCGCGATGGCCCGGTCGTCGGCTAGTCGCTCCAACTGTCCGCGGTTTACATAAAACAGCGCGTTGTATACCTGTTCTCTTCTTGCGTCCATCACCGGGCAGATATATCCGTCATAAATGCCAAGGCCCAGGGCCATGGCCTCCAAGGTGGACACACCGTAAAGCGGCAGCTCACGACCCCAGGCAAAGCCTTTGGCGGCCGCAGCGCCAATGCGTACACCGGTGAAAGAGCCGGGGCCGTTGGCAACTGCCACCGCATCTATCTGTTGGGCGGTGATATTGCACTGCTCCAGCAGTGTCTGCGCCATAACAAGCAAGGTTTGGCTGTGGGTCAGGCCGGTATTTTGATATTGCTCGCCCAGCAGTTGGTCTCCGTCAAACAGTGCAACAGAGGCTGCCTTTGCCGAGGTTTCAAAGGCTAAAAGGTGCAAGCTTTTCGCCCCCTTCTATTTGGATTCGGCGGAAATCCTCGCCGATTTTTTCAATGGTTATGGAAATAGCGTCCTCCAGAGCGTCCCGGACATTCTCGCTCCATTCCACAGCGCAGATGCCGCCTCTGTCCAGGTAGTCATCCCAGCCGATGTCCCAAAGATCGTCAGCGTCGGCAAGCCGGTACATATCAAAGTGAAACAGAGGGATTTTGCCGCTTAAATATTCGTTGACGATGGTATAGGTAGGGCTGGTGACCTGCTCGGTGCAGCCGAGCCCCCGGGCCAGACCCCGGGTAAAGGCGGTTTTTCCTGCGCCCAAGTCTCCCCGGAAGGCAAGGATGGTATTGGGGGATAGGTGCTGTCCCAGCTTTTCCCCGACTTTTTCCGTTTCTTCCGGACTGTGGGTGATAACTTCCATAGTTTTCTTCCTTTTATTGTGCGTTTTTTAGCTTTTCTGCTTGATCTGCGGTGGCCAGGGCGTCTATGATCTCGTCCAGTGCGCCATCCATAATGGCGTCGATCTTATACAGCGTCAAGCCAATGCGATGGTCGGTGACCCGACCCTGAGGGAAATTGTAGGTGCGGATCCGTTCGTTGCGCATTCCTGTGCCAACCTGGCTGCGGCGCATACCTGTGACTTCGGAGGAAATACGCTCCTGCTCAATCTCATAAAGCTTACTTGCCAGCATACGCATGCATTTTTCTCGGTTTTGCTGCTGGCTGCGCTCCTCCTGGCAGGCAACTACAATACCCGAGGGTTTGTGGATCAGCCGCACGGCGGAGCTGGTTTTATTTACGTGCTGACCACCGGCACCGGAGGCTCGGTAGACCTGCATTTCAATGTCCGCGGTATTGATTTGCACATCTGCTTCTTCCATTTCCGGAAGCACCGCAACTGTGGCGGTGGAGGTGTGCACCCGGCCACCGGATTCCGTTTCCGGTACACGCTGCACCCGGTGGACACCGGATTCATATTTCATTCGGGAATATGCCCCGCGTCCGTTGATAACAAAATCGGCTTCCTTTACACCGCCCAGTTCCGTGTCGCTATAGTTCAGCAGTTCAATGCTCCAGCCTTTTTGGGCGGCATACATGGAGTACATTCGGAACAAACTGTGGGCGAACAAGGCGCTTTCTTCACCGCCTACGCCGCCGCGGATCTCCACGATGACACTTTTTTCGTCGTTGGGATCTTTGGGAAGCAGCAGGATCTGCAGCTGGCGGTAAAGTTCCTCGGAGCTTGCTTTGGCGGTTTGATAGGTCTCCTGACACAGCTCTTTCATATCCGGGTCGGACATGAGTTCCTGAGCATCAGCCATCTCCTGCAAAGCGCGGTTGTATTTATGAAACGCTTCCACAATCGGCTCCAGATCATTTTTCTCCCGCAGTAAGGCGGCAGCTTTTTTGGGGTCAGCATAAAAATCCGGCTGCTCCGATTTTGCACATAGCTCTTCGTACCGGTTTGCAACCGCAGATAGTTTTTCAAGCATTTACAATAACTCCCAATGTGGCATTTTATATATTTTACCAACTTTTTGCAAAAAAGTAAAGCAAAGGTGTGCTCTTTTTGAGCACACCTTTTGCCTTAGCTGATCTGATTTTCGTTGGTTGTGACATCTCCTGCTTCGGGATTGTCAAAATAGGTGTCCAGGATCTCCTTGGCGATCTGACCCATGGTGGTGCCGTGGCCGGCCTTCTCACCGTAAACCGCAATAGCGATTTCGGGATTTTGATAAGGGGCATAGCAAACAAATGCACCGTGGTCGGAAACGTTGGAGCTGTTGCTGTGCTGGGCTGTGCCGGTTTTGGCGGCTACTTCGATGGGGTATTTGCCAAAGATTCGGTAGGCAGTACCGCTGGTGACCACTGCACGCATACCCTCAGAGTAATTGTAATAGGCCTCGTCGGAAATGGTCATGGTGCTGAGGATCGTGGGGACACTTTCCAACTCCAGATGCTGATAGTCAGGAGAAACCACCCGGTTCAGGAAAGTAGCCTTGTAACGAACACCCCGGTTGGCCAAAGTGGCGGTGTAGGAGCAAAGCTGCATAGGGGAGAACTGGTTCAGGGATTGGCCGATGGAGGCCATGATTTGGTCAGCCCGGTACCAGTCCTGCTTGTCGGGATCATCCTTGTTAAACAGCACTTTTGTTTCGGCATTGGCCCGATAGCCGGTGGCTTCACCCAGCTCAATGCCGGTGGGCTCGCCGAGACCAAGACTCTTGGCGGTGGTGTCGATAACATTTAGGCTCAGCTTGTCGCCTACTTCGTAGAAGAAGTAGTTACAGGAAACCGCAAGAGCTTCCACCGCGGTAATATCGCCGTGGGAGGAGTGGTTGTTCGACCAAGCTAGACAGCTGGCGGTAAAGGGTGCATATTTGTCAAATACGCCCCGGTCGCGGATTCGGGTGGTTCGGTCTATGGCTTCGGACTGGGTAGCAGCGATGACCATGGACATTTTGTAGGTAGAACCCGGGGGATAGGTGGCCTGCAACGCCCGGTTGAAAAGGGGTGCATATTCAGCATCCTTCAATTTGTCCCAGTCTTCCCGGAAAGTGGAAAGGTCATAGGTGGGATAGCTGGCGCAGGCCAAAACCTGGCCGGTCTTTACATCCATGACGACCACTGCGCCGCCTTCTACGTCGGAGCCGTCCACATGCTTATCTTCCTGTGCCGTGGCACGAAGGCTGGTGATCAGTGCTTCCATGCTTTCTTCGGCAGTGCGCTGAAGGTTCAGATCAATGGTGATCTCTACATTTTTGCCGGCAATGGGTTTTTGCTCTACGCCGTTTTCGTCCTTAAGGTAATACTGTTCCACCAGGGTGCCGTCCACAGTTACCCGGTCTACCCGGATGCCGTCCACACCGTGCAGATACTCTTCAAAAGCCAGCTCCAAACCGCTTTGACCTACTTGAGCATCCTTGTTGTAAAGGGCATTGCCGTCGCTGTCGGTCAAGGTGCTGTAGTAATCCCACTGGGATTGGGTCATGGCGGAGCAGTAGCCCAAAATATGGGCGGCATATTTGGTGTTATACTCTCGGACAGTGGATGCTTCGGTTTTCAGGCCGGGAATGTTCAGTTCCAAAATGGCGGACAAAGAAACAGTGTCTGCGTCAGCGATAAATACATAGTTGGGCAGGTTGGTGATGCCCTGCCGCAGATCCAGCTCGTAGCGCAGGCCAATGACTGCCCGGGCATCCTGGTCTGACCAGGTTTCCGGGATCTTATAGATCTGGCGTAGCTTTTTGATCAGCAGGGGCGCGGAAATGTCCGAGTCCAGGCCGCCTTTTTCCGGCAGGTAGGATTGGAAGTATCCTTGCCATGTGGCATTATATTCCCCTAAAGTGTAGACAAAGGGGGCTTGGGCGGAGATGGGGAAGTGGTCGTTATATTTGATCTCCAGTTCCCGGCAAAGCTGCACAAGGGACAGAAGATAGTCATTCGTTCCCTCAGCGCTGATGATAACATAGTGGTTAAACACCAGGTCGTAGCTTGCCCGGTTGCTCACCAGCTTGTTTCCGTTGCGGTCAAGGATCTCGCCTCGGGCGGCCTTTACCACAGTCCAGGTGGTAAATGTTTTTGTGTTGTCTACATTACCGCCCCGATCAATGATCTGCAGGTCATAGATCTTAAATGCAAAAAACACTAAGATAAGGCAGAACAGCGCCGCGATAATACCAGCCCGAACACGGGTTATTCTTTCCATGATTCTCCTCCGATGTTACCGATAGACAAAAAGATGGGGTACAAAAGGGGCATTGCAGCAAAGCTTAAAAGCCAGGTCAGCAGGAAACCGGATATCCGGGAGCCGGTGGTGTGGCCCAGGAACAGACCCATTATAAAAATGGCCAGTTCATACAGCAAAAGTGCTGTTCCGCTGCAAAGGAGCGTGGTGCTGAAGCCTTTGCGCAAGTAGCTGCTGCGAAGGATGTTCAGAACAATGCCCAAGGTTGTTAAAAACAAAATAGAGTAGGGACCGGCAGCCATGCCGGAAAAAAAGAACAGAATAGAGCTTATCAAAGCAAAAATAGCGCAGGCGTCTGTGGGCAGCATGATGCAAAGCAGCAAAATGCCTGCACTCACCAGATCTGTTGTTGCACCGTTAATGCGCAGCCGGCACAGGATCACATCCTGTAGCAGGGAAAGACACACCAGCACCACAGTCAGCAGCAGCCATTTGAGTAGGTTAAAACGCTGACGGGGAGTGATATAGAGTTTTCCCACGAAACCCGAGCCGGTGCGGTCCGGGCGGAATTCGTTTTTCTTCTTCCACATAGGCGATCACTCCGTCTGGAAGGCTGTGAGAATGAACACCTGCTCCAAGGCGGAAATGTCAGCGGCTGGCTGCAGCAGGGCGAATTTCGCCACGCCGGTATCGTTAAAGCCTGCGTCAATGACATGGCCCAGGATCAAATTCCGGGGATACACGGTGGAACCGGAGGTCACCACCTGGTCTTTGTTGCGGATGACGGCGGAGGAGGGCAGGTAGTCCATACGCAGCAGGCCTGCCTGCTCGGTGGTATAGCCGCCCTGCACCATGCCGCTGTAGCCGGAGGCGGCGATGGTGGCACTGATCTCCAGAGAGGAGTCAAGAACCGTTTTGATCACACTGTAATTGCTGCCGGCTTCAATAACAAGGCCGACCATTTCGCCATTGGCGGTAATGGCACACATACCTTCGGCAATGCCGGAATTGGTACCGCGGTTGATGGTGATGCTGTTGGTCCAATCCACAGAACTGCGGCCGATGATATAGCCGTCCACCAGCTTGTAGTCTTCGTTGACCTTGGTCAGCTCCAGAAGATCCCGAAGGCGGTCGTTTTCCCGCTTGATGGATTCGGCATCCCGGGCTTCGTCCTGGATTTCAGAAAGCTGGCTTTTCAGCTCCTGATTTTCCGCTACCAGCATTTCGTAGTTGAAGATATAGTTGTGGATATTTTGCGCCTGATCAGTCAGCTGGCTGACGGCGGCGCGCAGGGGGGTCAGGAGTCCTTTTACCATCATATCGCCTGCGGTCATGCCGGTAAGACCGGACAGCAGAGCGAGGCCTGCGCTGAGCAGTACTGCGATGGCCAAAGCGATGCGTACCTTTGTTGTAAAGAAGTGTTTCATTGCGTATCCTCCATAAACCGGGGCACAAGACGATGTAAGCAGTGCCAGAGCCTGCATACGGGCAGGCCCATTACATTGTAATAATCGCCTGTCATTTTTTCACAAAACAGTGCGGCGCCGCCCTGGATGCCGTATGCTCCGGCTTTGTCCATAGACTCGCCGGTAGCAACATAAGCGCGGATCTCCTGCAGGGAAAGAGCGCGGAAGTGCAGCTTGGTTACCTCGGTAAAGGTTTCCTCTTCTTCACCCCGGAGCACGGTGACGCCGGTCATGACCTCGTGATCCCTTCCGGAAAGCAGCTGCAGCATTTGTTCTGCTTCTGCTTCTGTCTTGGGTTTGCCCAAAACTTTGCCGTCGCAGACTACGATGGTGTCTGCAGCAATGACCACATCCTGTTCTTCCCGGGGTACGACCAAAGCTTTCAGCCGACTTACACGGGCGACTTCGTCAAAGGGGTCTTTTTTGGGATCCATGGTTTCGTCAATGTCTGCCACACGCACCACAAAGGGTAGGTGGAACAGCCCAAACAGCTCCCGGCGACGGGGCGATTGGGAGGCCAATATCCATTGCACAGCATTTGCCTCCAATTTCTTAATTACTCAAGTCCGCGTAAGTACAGTCCCCGTGTACCTGCACCGGGGTCAAAGGGGGGCGGATTCAGGTAGGCGGACAAAATGCTGTCCACCTCTTTAACATTTTCTGTGGTGAAGTACAGTCGGGTGGCCCACAGGCCGAGACGGGACAGGTCCTCCTGCCGGTCTAGCCAGTTGAGCTTTTTGCCGTTAAGCAGCACGCTGCGGCATTTGTCTCCGTCTTTGATGATGGGGAATTCTGCGCCGGTCTTATCCACCAATTTGCTTGTGCTTAAATTGCAGGTGCAGTTGCCGGTTTTGCCACGAATGAGGCAATTTTCCGTGATCATCAGCGGCAGGCGGCCGTAGATCAGCAGTTCGCAGGGCACGGGCTTGCTCACATCCCGAATTTGGGGCAGAGTCATCTCAAAGCTTAAGGTTGCTGACTGCAGATCCAAAGATTTCACAGTATTTACAGCACCGGAATTATAAAGGTTCAGGCCGAAATCGCCCCGTACTTGCAGACCCAGTTCGCGCACCGGGAGGATCAGGCCGAGATTGCCCACAAGCACATCCCGGATGCCCATTTTTTTGATCAGCAGCAGATCGTCTTTCAGCCGACCCATTTCGCTGTCGTGCACAATGCGGGGCAGCACCGCGGCCACCCGTACCTTGCGGCTGAGCTCGTGACAGAAAACCGGGTCAAGAGCCAAAATGTGCAGGGGCACATACAGCAGCTGAGGCTTCATTTTTAAGAGTTTCCCGGTGATCTGCTCCCGGGTGGTGACTTGAACTGTGAGGCCGGGAGCTTCCTTTTGTCCCGGAACACGGAGCACCTTTTTCGGCCGGTTGAGCGTGGGCCGTTCCTGCCGCGCCCGCATGGCGGTAAGCTGATTCAGAGCATCCCGGCGCAGGGCATTGATGGCAGCGGCAGAAAGGGTCAGGCCGTCGTCCATATCCACGGTAACTTCTTTGCACAGGTAGGGAGTACCTCCTGTTTTGCTCAGCCGTTGGATCAGCATATCCTCGGTCATGGGTGCAGTTCTTGCAGGTTCGGGAACGCTGCCTCTGGCGGTGCAGCGGTTGTTGTTGGGGTCGGTGACAGTGAGGGAAGAGCCCTCCCGGGTAAAGGTTACATGGAAAGAAACCGGCACAAGGCTGTTTTCTGTAGATTCATAAGTCTGCCGGGCGGATTGCAGCCATTTGGGGTTGTCATATTTGTCTTCCCGTATGCCGAACATCCGCTGGCCGGTGCGGCCGGTATAATAGCCGTCGGTAAAGCCCTGGCGGTTAAAGGCGGCGGTAAGCGTTTTCATCATTTCCGGGGTAACGACGCTGCGGTCAATAGCTTCCCGGTAGACACCGGTAACAGCAGCCACATACTCCGGGCGCTTCATTCTGCCCTCCAGCTTAATGGAGGCGACGCCCATTCTGTCCAATTCCAGAAGATAGGGCACAAGGCAGTTATCTTTGAGGCTCAAGGGGTATTTGCTGTCCCACCGGCCGTAGCCGTAGCTCTGCCGGCATGGTTGGGCGCAGCGGCCCCGGTTGCCGGAGCGGCCACCAATGGCAGCGGAAAGGTAGCATTGCCCGGAATAGCACATACACAGCGCACCATGGGCAAAGACTTCGATCTCAATGGGGGAATTTTGGCAAATGTAGTGGATCTCGTCCCGACCCAGCTCCCGGCTCAGCACCACCCGGCTCATACCCATGGCGGCGCAAAGCAAAACACCGGGCAGGGAGTGGACGGACATTTGAGTAGATCCGTGAATGGGGACATTGGGGGCGATCTGGCGGCAAAGCTGCACTACGCCCAAGTCCTGCACGATAAAGGCATCTACGCCGCAGCCGGCGGCCTGGCGAATGAGCGTGCAGACATCGCCGGTCTCCTTATCAGAAACCAGCGTATTCAAAGTCAGATGCACCGCAACACCGCGAATATGGCAATACTTCACGGCTTCGGCCAGCATCTGGGGTGTGAAATTTTTCGCGCCCTGGCGGGCATTGAATGTGCCGCAGCCAAGATATACCGCGTTTGCGCCGTTCTGCACAGCGGCCCGCAGGGCCTCCATGGAGCCGGCAGGCGCCAAAAGTTCCAACATAGCATTTTTCTCCGTTAGATATACTTGCATACAGTATATCATACCTTAAGGACAAGTTCCAGTATGTGCGCAAAATTTTCTGTAAATTTTCTTGCGGTAAAAAATGGCTTTTTGGGGGCAAAAAATCTCCGCCCGGTACATACCGGACGGAGTTAAGATTATGTTTTAGTTTTCTTTTTTTGTTTTGGTGAAAAAGAAGGGGGAAACCAGCAAAATGACAACGGCGGCGGCTAAGAAAATGTTTTCGTTGGGAACGAAAGAGGTGGTTCCGTCGCTGTTGACGATCACTTGAGCGTTTTCCAGCACTTTTTTACCGATGGCGGGGCCCACAACACCGGGGATCAGCACCTGGGAGAAGATGCGGATGCCTTGCAGTCTTCCGGATTTGCCCTTGGGTGTGTGATCCCGGATCACAGCGCCAAATACGGCCATGCCTGCCAAATAGCCGCTCATCATAAACAGAGAGCCGATAAATACCGGGGCGGTAGCCTTAAAGAAGTACAAAACCGCATAGCCGACCATGAGGCCGATCACGGCAAGAAGGCCGGAGAAGGCAAAACCTTTCTTGTCATAAACTCTGCCCCAAAGTGCGGTGACGATGGATGCGATGATAATGGCCGGGGCCATAATGAGCACATAGTCGCTCATTTTCAGGGATACCTCATAGTAGATAATGAGGTAGGGCATAAAGATCTGTATGGAAATATTAAAAAAGACAAAGGCCAGCAGTGACAGGTACAGCCTGGGATTTTCTTTTACGGTTTTGGGACGGAAGCCGTACAGGATACTGCTGAAGTAAGAGTCTTTTACCGGGGTGACCGCAGGTTCTTTGATGATAAAGAAACCGAGGATGCCCACAATGGTCACAAGTGTGCCGATGATGGCGAAGATCAAGCTCCAGCTGGAGGATTGCTCCAGATCGAAGAACATAAAGCCGCCGAATACCACAAGGATACTTACAAGGGGCATCATGGCGTTGATACCCTCTGCTGCGCCCCGGTTGGAGGGATCGGTGGAGTCGGTCAGCCATGCGTTAAAGGCAGCGTCGTTGGCGGTAGAGCCGAAAAAGGTCATCAGACAGTCCAAAAGAATGGTAAGGCTGATACCTACTGTGGCAGCGGAGACGGTCATGCCGAAGATCTTGCTGATGATCTCCTCCCGCAGCAGGATAAAGCTGAAGATGGAGATGCCCCAAAGAATATAACCGGAGCAGATGAACAGCTTGCGCTTGCCAATCTTGTCAGACAGAGCGCCCATGAATACGGTGGTTAATGTGGCGGTAACAGCGGATGCGGCTACCATGTTGGAAATGTCGGCGGCAGAGGCGTGGAACATTTTGTAGATAAATACGTTGAAGTACATATTTTCTACAACCCATGCGATTTGACCCATTAAGCTGAAAATAGTAATACACAGCCAGAAACGGCCGCTCAATTTGGTTTTCATAGAAATTCCTCCTTTGCGTTTTAGTATAGCGGAAAGAGTGCTTGTTTTCAAGGTGGAAAAAACGCCCTCCGGAAAAACCGGAGGGCGGGAATAGGGTTTTGATCATTTAACGACCTTCAGGAAAACCAAAATGGCAAGCACAATGCCGATGAAGGAATACAGGCCTACAATGGCACCGAGGATGCTGAAGATAATGCCGATCAAGGGGATTGCAGCCAGCAGACCGATAATGGCGCCGCCGACAACGCCGGTGACCAGATAAATGATCAGGGAGATTACGAGGGAATTAACATCAGAGACTTTAAATGCATGGGGGAAAAGTTTTTTCAAAGTGTCCATAGGGCTAGCTCCTTTTATGTAATTTCCGGATGCTCGTGCGCATCTCCTATGGTTAGAATAGCATACGCAGGGAAAAATTTCAACCCCTCTGCTGCGTTTGCGGCAGAGGGGCGATGTTTATTTCTTTTTGTTTGAGGTCAGTGCGGTTTCTCCGCTTAAATACATGATCAGCAGGCCTAAAAGCACAAGGGTTGTAGAAGCGTAAATAATGGTGGGAATAATGGTCGTGTAGATAAAAATGCAGATGGCTGCGGCGGTTTCTCCGCCAATCAGCAGGGCCGCAAGATAGCCAAGGAAAGTCAGTCCGCCAGCAAACAGGCATATTAAAATACCATAGCCAAAGACGGGGCGTAATACAGCTGCTGTCTTTTTTGCAAAATCTTTCATGGCAAAGCCTCCTTACAGACCGAAAATGGGCAGCCAACCCATGAGCACAGCTACTTCTAACAGGAATTGTGCCGCTACCCACCAAAGGTTGTTGCGAAAAGTTTTGTCAAAGTCTGATTCAGCCAAGGTCATACCGGCATACATGCCCAGTCCCAGGGGTGGAGTGATGCCGCACATGACACCGCAGATACAAGGCAGCATTGCAGCTGAGAGCACGGGATCACAGCCAGCTGCGGACAAAACGGTGATGAACATGGGTCCAAAAATAACGACTAAGGAAGAGCCGGGGATCACCATGCCCATAAAACAGGTAATGGCGCAAATAGCGGCAACGGTGCCAAGTTTGCCAAAGTGCCAACCCAGGATGATGTTGCCCATATCTTCAGCAACATTCAGGTCGCTGAAAAGGGAGCCGATCATGTAGCCAAAAATGCAGACGCTTATGGCAGGGGCAATGGTCTTTACAGAATTACCAAAGATCTTCGCCAGATTATGGATCTGCACAACGCCTTTGTCCTCTGCGGCAAAGCAGGCGTAAAGGGCGGAGATTCCTCCAATAAACAGGAGAATGGAACTTGAAAAATATTTTGCACCGGTTGCGCCCAAACGCGCGGTAAAGAAAGTGTCCTTAAAAGCATAGTCGAGGGCAAACGGCAGGAGGATGATGACCGGGAGCAGCAGACCCTTCCAGCCTTTTTTAAGGGTTTCCCGGATGCTGGGCAGATCCTCCTTTCCCATGGGCTTAACTTTATAGTATTTGCAGAAGGCCCATACCATTACAAGCCGCTGTGCTATAAACCAGGCGGAAATGCCCCACAGAATGATCCAAAATTGGCCGGTGGTCATGTTGCTTTCAGGATACAGGGCAAGAAATGCGCCCAATGCGGCCACGATGTTGGAGGAGGGAGGGATCATGTTGCCCAAATAGCTGGCGTTGCTTTCGATGTTTGCAGCAAGATGGGCGGGGAAACCCGAACGTTTCATGGCGGGGATGGTGATAGCACCAGTGGCCATTACATTGCCCGGACCGGATCCGGACAGAGCGCCCATAAAGGCGCTGGCGATTACCGATGCATATCCGGCACCGCCGGTGATCCTGCCGATAAGGGATAAAATGACAGCGATGCAGCTGTCAATGATCTTGGTTTTTGTCAGAATGATGGACATTGCGATAAACGCAACCATGGAGTAAAGAAGAGAGGTGGACAACGCGTCGTTTATATACTCAAGAATGTTGCCCCATGTGCCGGTTATGGCAAGCAGCAGCAAAAAGCTGAGAAATACTGCTTCATAAATAGGCCGTTTAAAAAGAGCAAACCATATAATGATCCCGGCCAGCATAATGGCCAGATAAGTAAGGCTCAGAGGCATGGCTTTCCTATCCTTTCTGTTTAGGTTATGGACACTATTACTAACAGGTTATATTATAGAAAGAAAATTTTGTTTGTCAAGGGCTTTTTGCTTGAAAAATGGAGAAGAAGATATTATGATAGCTCTAGAGCATTATTTTGTGGGAAAGGTCGTTTGGCTTATGAATACCCGTCAACTAAGATATGCCGTTGAGTTATCGAAGACCCTTAATTTTACGCAGGTGGCGGAAAAGCTGGGGATTTCCCAGCCGGCGCTGAGCAAGCAAATTTCCAATTTGGAGCAGGAGCTTGCGGTGAAACTGTTTGACAGAACAACAAATCCCATGCAGCTGACGGCTGCGGGAGAATATTTCCTAAGTGAGGCAAATAAGCTGTTGTTCAGCGAGGAGCGTTTGCTTCGCTCTATGGAGGAATTCAAGTCGGGCAACCGGGGGCAGCTGGTGGTGGGCGCTACACCGTTCCGCAGCCAGTATCTGATCCCAAAGGTGGTAAAAAAATTTAAGGAAACCTACCCGCAGGTTAAGATTATACTCAGAGAATCGGGAAATGAGCAGCTGCGCAAGGATACGGCGGAGGGGAAATTTGACCTTTGCGTTGTGAACCTTCCGGTGGACGAAACAATTTTGGATGTTACACCTATAGAGTCGGACATACTGGTGCTTGCCGTTCCCAATGAAATTGCAAAAACTTTGCCGGTGGCTTCCGGCGGCATGCTTCCTCAGATCAGTTTGGAAATGTGCAAGGACATTCCGTTTGTTACCAGCGGAAAGAATCAAGAAATGCGGCAGCTTTTGGAAAAGAGCTGTGCTTTGGCAAACATAGATCCTATTATCGCCATGGAGGTTGTGGGCGTTAGTACAGCTTATGCCATGTGCCTTGCCGGCATCGGTGCGACCTTGATCCCTTTGCAGTATGTGAACCATCTGAAGGGAAATAGTGGAGTTACACTTTTTTCGCTGAAGCAGAATGTATATACCCGGCAGCTTGCGGTCATTACCCGTCATGGGCAATATGTTTCCGAATATGCCCGGCATTTTATAAAGCTGATAACGGAATAGGAAAAAGGTCTGAACTTATGGTTCAGACCTTTTTTAATACGAGGGTGGACACGAAGATGGGAAAAATGTGGCGCGGGCATAAACTTAAGGAAACCTTAAAACACGATGGCGGGAACCTATGATAGAATAAAAACGATTATGGGGCGGTTCGCCCGGAAAAGACAGAGAGAAAGACATGAAAGAATTTTTTGCATGGCTATTTAGCCAAAATAATTCAGATTTGAAGATTGGACTGTTTGATGCCTGGCATTTTCTGTACTTATTTATTACTTTTGGCGGCACGCTGGCGCTGGCGCTTATTGGCCGGAAATTTCCCAAACAGCAGAAAAAGCTTCAAAAGCTTATGGCATATCTGACTGTGGGTCTGTATGTGGCGGACTTTTTCATTATGCCTCTATCCGACAGTTATGACGGTATCAGCGCGTACAAACTGCCGTTTAATATCTGCACTATTATGGCGGTGTTGGTTCCCTTTGTGCAGTTTAATCCTAGGTTTGCAAAGATCCGGCAGCCGGTGGTGACCCTTTCCATCGCATCCACCGTCATGTGGATGTGCTATCCCGGTACGGCATTGGGCGGACAGCCGCCGTTTTCCTATGTGATTTTCCAAACCTTTATGTACCATGCCTTTTTGTTCTGCTGGGGTGTATTGAATCTTGCCTATGAGGATGTTCAGTATGACATTCGGAAGATCTGGAAGGAATTTGTGGGCATTTTGATGATCCTTGTGTGGGCATCATTTGGCAATGCGGTATACGATCGGGGGTACAATTGGTTTTTCATCCAGGAGAGCATATTCCCGTTCCTCACCGATGAGATCATGCCCGTGATGGTTGTGGCGTCGGTGTTTGGCGTGTGTTTGGTGATCTACGGTGTATATTTTGCCCTGAAAGCTTTGGGCAAAAAGAAGGCGTTAACGGCTGTGAAATAAGAAGAGAATACAAAAGGCCGCCCTTTGCCGGCGGCCTTTTAATTGCTTGAATCAAGCAAGCAGCTCTCCCATCATTTGATCCACAAGGATCAAACAGCGGGGAAGGTGGAAAGGTCCTTTAAATGTAGAACCCTTTGTGGAGGGCATGGTGGGCTTGCCGTCCCGACGGAGATAGCCATACCATTCGCCGTATGTTTCGTCTGCAAAATGTTCCTTACAGTAATCCAGCGTTTTGTAGAACCAATCCAGATATTTTTCGTTGCGGGTATGACAGTAAAGCATCATGGAGGCTATGAGAATCTCGTTATGCGGCCACCAAAGTTTCATGTCGTGCTCGTATGCTTCGGGAGGCATGCCCATGCAGTCGACGAAGTACAGCAGTCCGCCGTATTCGTTGTCCCAACCTGCGTCTATGGCCCAGTCGAAGATCTCAGCGGCTTTTGCAACCAGCGTTTCGTCACCGGTGCGTTTGGCGTGTTCAAGCAAGAACCATACGCCTTCGATATCATGACCGGGGTTGACGATGCGGCCTTCGGTGAAATTGGTGCGGATCTCGCCGTTGGGGCCTACATTCTCCAACACACATTTCAGTTCCGGCTTTACAAAATATTGGAAGATCTCGTCCACGCACTGTTGCGCGCGGGCTTCATATTCAGCCTTGTTTTCGGGATCGACTCGAAGCAAGATGCTAATGACATTGAGGATGATCATAGGAAGGCCAAAGGAACGGCCGGTGCGGGTCTCGGGAATGGTTTTGGGACCTGCATTTACAGGATCTTTTCCACCGTGGGCAAGATCCCAGTAGAGGTTGTATGCCCTGCGGGCGCGCGCCAAACAATCCTTGTCGCCGGTGATGCCGTAGTATTCGGCATTGGCGCTGGCATAAAAGGCTTCGGAGTAGTAATAGCGGCGCTGGCGTAAGGGTTGGCCGTCTTCGGTTACCGTGAAATACATGCGGTCTCCACAGGCGCGGTTGATGCAATATTTCTCCATGAAGTCCAGACAGCTTTTGCTTGCCGCAAGCCATTCGGGTCTTGTTCCGTAGACATGACAAAGATAGGCAAAGATCCAGCCGCAACGGCCTTGCATCCAAACGCTTTTGTCAGTGGAGTAAATCTTGCCGGCACGGTCCAGGCAGGTATATACACCGCCATGGACAGGATCCATGCCGTTTTTTAGCCAAAAATCCGCAACAGTGTTCAGTTGATCACGGATCCAGGCACGTTCTGATAAAAGTTTTTCACGATCCATAAAAGGAACCCCCTATATAGTCTTTGAAAAAATCATAGCACGGCAGGCGCTTATTTGCAATGCCCTTTTTAATTATTGACATTGTAAAAATGAAAAGCTATACTTACATACAGGATTTTCCCTGTATGAAGGTGAAAAATATAAAGCACAGGAGGTTCAGCGAAATGAAAGATTTGACTAAGTATCAAGGTGTTTTCCCCGCATTTTATGCCTGTTATGATGAAAAGGGAGCGGTTAATCCCACTGCCGTCCGCGCTTTGACACGGCGGCTTGTGGAAAAGGGTGTGAAAGGCCTTTATGTAGGAGGCTCTTCCGGAGAATGTATTTATCAGAGTGTTGAGGAGCGGAAGCTGGTTTTAGAGAACGTAATGGCCGCGGCTGAGGGCAAGCTGGTTGTGATTGCCCACGTTGCTTGCAACAACACAGCGGATTCTCAGGAATTGGCAGCCCATGCGGAATCCTTGGGCGTCGATGCCATTGCGGCAATTCCTCCTATCTATTTTAAGTTGCCCCCCTACGCCGTTGCCAAGTACTGGAATGACATTAGTGAAGCAGCTCCCAATACGGATTTTATTATTTATAATATTCCTCAGCTGGCAGGTGTAGCGCTGTCTGTGCCGCTGCTGAAGGAAATGCTCAAAAATCCCCGGGTGATCGGTGTAAAGAATTCCTCTATGCCCGTGCAGGATATTCAGATGTGGGCAGACGAGGGAGCGATCGTGTTTAATGGCCCGGATGAGCAGTTGATATCCGGTCTTGCAATTGGTGCATGCGGCGGCATTGGCGGTACATACGGTGCCATGCCTGAGCTGTATATTAAGCTTTATGAACTGGTAAAAAAGGGTGACATGAATACGGCGCTTGCTATTCAAAATGATTGCTGTCGTATCATTTATAAAATGTGTTCTGCTCAAGGCAATTTGTATGCCGTGATCAAGGAAATCATCCGTCGGATGGAAGGGATTGACTGCGGAACAGTCCGCGCACCGCTTGCTTCTTTGGCAGACGGGGACAGCGGGATTGTAGAGGAATGTATAGAAATGATCCGCGCTGCTTTGGCAAAGTATTGTTAAGGAAACCCGCAAGCAGCCGAAAATCTTATCGGCTGCTTTTGCTTTAATAAGGAGAGTTAAACTATGCCCAATATGGATATGCCTTTGAACATGCTTCGGGAATATGCCGGAAGCATGCCTCGACCCGGGGACTTTCGGGAATTTTGGGATAAAAAAGTGAAAGAGGCATGGGAACATCCTCTTCGCTACAGCATCACAGATTCCGAAATCCCTCACAGCGAAAAAACCCGTTATTATGACATCTGGCTGGAAGGAATAAACGGAGCCAAGCTGTATGCAAAATACATTCTCCCCGTCCGCCAGGAAAAGGTTCCCGTCATCTTACAATTCCATGGTTATCCCGGTGCGTCCAGAGGCTGGTTTGAACAGTCTTCTTTTGCCGGTCTGGGCATGGCTGTTCTGGCAATGGACTGCCCTGGCCAGGGTGGTGCCAGCATCTACGCTGGTGCTCCCGTGGGAACCACTGCCAGTGACCATATCGTAATGGGTCTAGGTGGCGAGCCTGACGGTCTTTACTATGTAGAGGTTTTCCAGGATACCTGTCTGATGGTTCGCTTGGCTCTGGAGCTGGCAGAGCTAGACTCTGATCGGATCTTTGTCAACGGAGCCAGCCAGGGTGGTGGTCTTGGATTGGTCTGCACCGCGCTAAACCCTCAGTATATCCGCAAATGTGCTGCGTTGTATCCTTTCCTGACCGATTACCGTCGCGCCTGGGATATGGACAGAGATGTGATCGTATTTGGTGGCATGAAATACTGTACTCGTTGGTTTGATCCCAACGGCGCGAAGCTGGAAGAAATGTTCTATAAGCTGGGCTACATCGATGTTCTGAATTTCGTGGAATACATTGCCTGCCCTGTTATGTTCGGCACCGGTCTCATGGATGCCGCTATCCCGCCCTCTGCCCAGTTTGCTGCTTACAGCAAGATGAAATGCCCCAAGCAGCATCTGATTTACCCTGACTTTGGACATGAAGAAATCGCAGACTTTGATGATCGCATTCCGGACTTTTTCCTGAAGGAGGGTGAGTAATATGCCTGGTAATGATATGCCTCTGGAAATGCTTCGCAGCTACACCGGAAGCTTCTCCGCCCCTGAGAATTTTGCAGAATTTTGGAATGCTGTAAAGAAGGAAGTTGACGCAACTCCTATCTCTTTGCAGATGGAATCCGTTGTGCATCCCAATCCCAATGCCAACTATTACCATGTTACATTAACTGCCCCTGACAATTGTAAGCTCCACGCAAAATACATCTGCCCTAACCATGAAGGCAGGACAGCCTGCACATTGTCCTTCCATGACTATCCTGGCGCTTCCCGGGGATGGTTCTATCTGACTCGATATATTGCTATTGATTCTGCTGTTCTGGCACCTGATTGTCGTGGTCAGGGCGGTTACAGCGAAAATGGCGCGGTGGGTGCAGGTCCTGCTGTCTGTGGCCCTATGTTTAACGGCCTGGAAGGTGAAATCCAGGAAACTTATCTGTTCAAGCTGTTCCGGGATGCACTGCTTTGGGCAAAAGCGGCCACGATGCTCAGTAAGACGGACCTTGAAAAGCTGTATGTCTGTGGCGACGGACAGGGAGGCGGATTGGCAATTGCTTGTGCTGCCATGTATCCCGAATTCAAGAAGTGCGTTGCTCACTATCCTATGCTGTGCGATTATAAGCGGGTCTGGGATAAAGACTTCGACCAGAATGCCTATGCAGGACTTCGATTTTTCTTTCGTTGGCACGATCCTCTCCATGAACGGGAAAACGAGATTTTCCAGAAGCTTTCTTACGTGGACGCTGTCAACTTCGCCCCTCTGGTAAAAGCCAAGGTTCTGGTAAGCACCGGCCTGCAGGATGCTGTTTCTCCCCCTTCTGCCCAGTTTGCTCTTTACAACAAGCTGGAGACCGAGAAACAGCATATGATCTACCCCAAGCATGGACACGAGCTGAACAACTTCTTTGAAAACGAATTGCTGAAGTTCCTGATTGCTTGATACTATCATTTAAGGGGAATATAACATGCGACGGATTGTAGCAAAGGGTTATGCCCACGTCAGCCGCAAGGCGACCAACGCTGCTCTTGTTCCTGTTTTATAGCTGTTGGGGCTGACCGTGATTTTTCAGTTGCTTTCCGGTTTGCGCTATTTTCTCTCCCTGGATCTTCGAGTCGATCAGCAATCCTGCAAATAAAAAAACATGAAAGGGCGCCCTTCGAGGGCGGCCTTTTTTATAATTTAGCGAGTCTTGTTGACTGGGTTCAGACCGTCATTTTCGGTTTTGTTAATGACCACCGGCTTGGCAACCGGAGCCTTCTCTTCTTCACCGATGAAGTGGCCATTGATGCGGAAGGAAACCGGTTTTCCTACCAAGTCACGGCCATTCGCTATGAAAAGCATGCAGATCAAACGGTGCTCCAGCGGGAAAATGCCGGGCTGACGCTGTTTATTAAGAATGTTTATGCGTTTGAGTATGTTGTTGTTTTTTGCGACGCTTTGAGTTAGGCTGCGTAATGAATCATAAAAATCCCCGTGGATTGCTCCACGGGGATTTTGTTATTGCACATAGCGAAGTTTTAGCTGCAGTCGCTTGGCACTTGGCTTTGGGATGCGGATTTGCGGCGGGTTAGCTCGCGAGACACTTCTTCAATGATTGCAAGGAAATATTCTTCTTGCGGACGATCTTCGCAATTTTGCAGAAATTCCTCCAATGTTTCTATTGGTAATCTTCTTAAATATGCCGCTAAGGAGTGTTCCATAATAAAGCTCCTTTATATGGGGATTATATCCCCTTAATAAAAAGGATTATAACCCCCATAATAAAACATGTCAAGAGGGGGTTATATTATGATTAAATTTGACCGACTTTGGAAAACCATGGAACAAAGGGGAATGACCACCTATCGTTTGCGGGAACTGTGCGGTATAGACAGCAAAACGATCCGCCGTCTGAAAGCCAATGAAAATATGGAGACCAAAACTTTAGATAAATTATGTGTTGCCCTACATTGCAAGCTGGAAGACATTGCAGAATTTGTTGATAAATAAGAAAATCCCCTCGGATTGCTCCGAGGGGAGTTGTTATTGGGTTAGATATTAGCCCTTGATGGGGAGCGAGCCGAGCGCTGCCTGTGGCAGATACAGCGAGGTAGCGAGTGGCCGCGGTCGGTGAGCGACGCAGCCGCTTCGTCGGCAAGGAGATCTCCGGGCACCGCAACAGGACGCCTGTGCTGCTATTAGCAAAAGAGGGAAATTATAATCCTAAAAGTTGCTTTTTCTTAGCGTCAAATTCTTCTTGATTGATAACACCATTGTCAAGCAAATTTTTATACTCTTGTAATCTTTTAGGCACATCGTCCTGTACGTTTTGTTTGCCATCAGCATTTTCATCTGCTTTTGCATTTTGCTTCATAATGACAACTTGCCGCTGAAATTCTTTTGCTTCTCCTTCTGTTATCCAATGCAAATCAAAAGCAATATTGCCTCCTGCGTAGGAGATTTCAAAGGCAGAATAATTGAACGTTTTATATATTGCAAAAAATATTATCCCTAAAATTAAATATATACTAAACGGGGTCATTAAAAACAAATGTCCAAGTAAAACATTTAATAGCATAGGGACTGTCATACCCCCACAAATAATAGCGACAATTTTTGCCCAAACAGCTTTGTTATAAATAAATCCCGTGCCTGTAATATCGTTCAGGTCAACTGTTTTCTCTTCGTTTTTTGAAAAAACTGCTTTGCCTTTGCGCACTAAACATTTTCCCTTAATATATAAACGTTTATTGCTTAGCAATGAAAAACCTTTTCCAATAACGCCTGTGGAAATAAATGTCTGCGCTATGTTGTTTCCCAAAACTGCTATTACCTCTTCACTTTCTTCAATAAGCAGTTTTGCATATTTGTTGGTTTTGTTTGTAACATTGCTTGTAGCTCTTGTGCCACAGTTGGTACAAAACTCGCCATCAACTTCATTTCCGCAATTATTACATTTCAAAATAATCTTCCTCCTTTTAATCAATGTATATACTAATAGAATAGCCTATACAATTTCTTTCTGCGTTAACTATAGACATTTTTTGTCTAATTGTCAATAGAAAGTTTTTGTCTATCGTATACTATACTCGGTGATGAAAATGAAGCTTTCCTTTGGCGAAAAAGTGCGAAATTTACGAGAAGATAAAGACTTAAATCAAACCCAGTTGGGCAAAGCCGTAGGTATGACACAACGGAAACTATCCTATATCGAATGTGGCAAATGCGAGCCGAGTGTTGACGACATTGTGGCACTTTGCCGGTATTTTAGAGTATCTGCCGATTATCTTCTCGGCATAAAAGAAAAATAAAACCTCCCGATTTCTCGGGAGGTTTTTGTTGCTTATTAGCCCTTAATTGCAGCCTGGGCGGCGCTGAGGCGGGCGATGGGTACACGGAAGGGGCTGCAGGACACGTAGTCCAGGCCAATCTTGTGGCAGAACTCAACAGAGTTGGGGTCGCCGCCGTGCTCGCCGCAGATGCCGTAGTGCAGCTGCTTGCCGGAAGCCTTGCCCTTGGAAACAGCCATCTCCATCAGCAGGCCGACACCGTTCTGGTCCAGCTTAGCGAAGGGATCGTTCTCATAGATCTTGGATTCATAGTAAGCGTTCAGGAACTTGCCTGCATCGTCACGGCTGAAGCCGAAGGTCATCTGAGTCAGGTCGTTGGTACCGAAGCAGAAGAATTCAGCCTCGTTTGCGATCTCCTCTGCAGTCAGGCAAGCACGGGGGATCTCGATCATGGTGCCCACTTCGTACTTCAGCTCTACACCGGCAGCGGCGATCTCAGCGTCAGCGGTCTTAACGACCACATCCTTAACGAACTTCAGTTCCTTCACATCGCCAACCAGGGGGATCATGATCTCGGGAACCATGTTCCAGTCGGGATGATTCTTCTTGGTGTTGATAGCAGCGCGGATCACGGCCTTGGTCTGCATAGCAGCGATCTCGGGATAGGTGACGCTCAAGCGGCAGCCACGGTGACCCATCATGGGGTTGAACTCATGCAGAGACGCGATGATGTCCTTGATCTGCTGCACGGTCTTGCCCTGAGTAGCAGCCAGAGCGGCAATGTCTTCCTCAGTGGTGGGAACAAACTCGTGCAGAGGGGGATCCAGGAAGCGGATGCACACGGGCATGCCTTCCATAGCCTCGTAAAGGCCCTCGAAGTCAGCCTGCTGCATGGGCAGGATCTTCTCCAGAGCAGCCTCGCGCTCAGCAACAGTGTCAGCGCAGATCATCTCACGGAAGGAGCCGATACGGCCTTCCTCGAAGAACATATGCTCGGTACGGCACAGGCCGATGCCCTCAGCACCCAGCTGACGAGCCTTGATGGCGTCGCGGGGGGAGTCGGCATTGGTGCGAACCTTCAGACGGCGGTACTGGTCAGCCCAAGTCATGATGCGGCCGAACTCGCCGGCGATCTCAGCTTCCTTGGTCTCGATGATGCCGTCATAGATATTACCGGTAGAACCGTCCAGGCTCAGCCAGTCACCCTCAACGAAGGTCTTGCCGGCCAGAGTGAACTTCTTGTTCTCCTCGTCCATGTTGATTTCGGTGCAGCCGGAAACGCAGCAGGTACCCATGCCACGAGCAACAACGGCTGCGTGGGAGGTCATACCGCCGCGGACAGTCAGGATACCCTGAGCGGCCATCATGCCTTCAATGTCCTCGGGGGAAGTTTCCAAACGAACCAGAACAACCTTTTCACCGCGCTCGGCCCAAGCCTTAGCGTCCTCAGCGGTGAACACAATCTTGCCGCAGGCAGCACCGGGACAGGCAGGCAGGGCCTTGCCAATGGGGGTGGCAGCCTTCAGAGCCTTGGTGTCGAACTGGGGATGCAGCAGGGTGTCCAGGTTACGGGGATCGATCATGGAAACGGCCTTCTTCTCGTCGATCATGCCCTCGTCTACCAAGTCGCAGGCGATCTTCAGAGCAGCAGGAGCGGTACGCTTGCCGTTACGGGTCTGCAGCATATAGAGCTTGCCGTTTTCAACGGTGAACTCCATGTCCTGCATATCCCGGTAATGGTCTTCCAGAATGGCACAAACCTTCTCGAACTGGGCAAAAGCCTCGGGGAACTTGTTTGCCATTTCGGAGATAGGCATGGGGGTACGCACGCCGGCCACCACGTCTTCGCCCTGAGCGTTGGTCAGGAATTCGCCCATCAGGCCGCGCTTGCCGGTGGCGGGGTCGCGGGTAAAGGCAACGCCGGTACCGCAATCGTCGCCCATGTTGCCGAAGGCCATGGACTGCACGTTAACAGCAGTGCCCCAGGAATAAGGAATGTCGTTTTCACGACGGTAGATGTTAGCACGGGGGTTATCCCAGCTGCGGAAAACAGCCTGGATAGCGCCCATGAGCTGCTCCTTGGGATCGGAGGGGAAGTCCTTGCCGATTTTGTTCTTGTACTCAGCCTTGAACTGGGTTGCCAGATTCTTCAGATCTTCAGCGGTCAGGTCTACGTCCTGAGTTACGCCCTTGGACTCCTTCATCTCGTCGATGAGAACTTCGAAGTACTTCTTGCCAACTTCCATGACAACGTCGGAGTACATCTGGATGAAACGGCGGTAGCAGTCCCATGCCCAGCGGGGGTTGCCGGACTTAGCAGCCATAACGTTGACCACGTCCTCGTTCAGACCCAGGTTCAGGATGGTGTCCATCATACCGGGCATGGAGGCGCGGGCGCCGGAACGGACGGAGACCAGCAGGGGGTTCTCCAGGTCGCCGAACTTCTTGCCGGTGATGGCTTCCAGCTTGTCAACATACTCCATGATCTCGGCCTGAATGCTGTCGTTGATGACACGGCCGTCGTCGTAATACTTGGTGCAGGCTTCGGTGGAAATGGTGAAGCCCTGAGGAACAGGCAAACCGATGTTGGTCATTTCGGCCAGGTTTGCGCCCTTACCGCCCAGCAGCTCGCGCATGGAGCCATTGCCTTCGGTAAACAGGTAGACATACTTGTGAGACATATGATTTCTCCTTTCAATTCTTAGCGGGTGAGTGATAAAACCCGTTGTTTACATTTACTGATTCCGGCTGCAATGCCTTTGGCGAGCCAGAAAATCAGACCACTGCCCAATAAAACAGCGATGAGATACAGCGCCAGGAAAATGGGATAGGGTACAGCTTTTTGAATATCTACAAAAACCGGCAGAACACTTTCAAAGTAGGGGCTGATGTAGAACATATTGAAGGTCTCGCCGTTTAAGATGCCGCTTTGGTAGATGCCGATATTCAGCGCCAATGCGGTGGCGGCCAGAATCAAAAATACGGTGGCGGCCCGCAGCCAGGTTTGCTTGGTAAGGGTGACGCTGCCGCTCATGAGCAGGTATACGCCCAGCACGAAGCTGCCGCAATGCAGCCACATGGTGTGAATGTTCACCAGAATGTCGGAGCAGAAGCAACTGTCCGGCAGGACGATGGTCATAAAACCGCCGATGATGGACACCAAAGATAGGTAGGAAAGCAAGCTGTCACGCAGTGTCCCTTTCTTTAGGAACAGGCAGATCAGCGACAGGTAGATGGGCGTGCTGCACAGCTGAAAAGGTGCGGCATACCATTGATAGTCCCAAATTGCTCCGCCGTCCCAGCTAAAGGACCAGGAAATTTGCTTCAGAAGTTCCGTGGCGGCAGCGACGATGCCGTAAATTGCCAGTATCCATTTCAGCTGCTTTTCCCCGCGAAACTTATGAAGCAGGAGCAATGTGATCAGAGCCGCGGCCGTTAACCCGATCCACAGCCAATGGTACCAGCCGTTTGGCAGGGGGCGCTCCATTTGCGTCTGCAAAAGGGTTAAAAATTTCTCAAAGGAATTCATAAAAAAGTCCTCGGTTTGCCATTATTTTCTCTTGCTTGTTCAATTGGCCGTTACAGTATAGCACAGGCTGTAAAAAAAAGCAAATCATTTTGTTAAAAATTACATAGATTTATGCACTTATTAAGCCAAAAGGAAATTGTGGGATTAAAAAGAGGGTGCGCCGGACATGGCACACCCCCAAAAGGTCAGTATTCTCTTATAACAGCTTTGACAAGACCCACAAGTTCTGCCTGAGAACCGTCGATAGGGGCATAATTGTCATTTTCAGGCAAAAGCCAGACCTGGCCGTTTTTGCGGCTAAGGCGCTTAACGGTGGCTTCGTCCTCTAAACGGGCGACCACGATCTGCCCGTCAGAGGCAGTCTGCTGGGGGCGCACTACCACCAGATCTCCGCTTAAAATGCCTGCGCCGAGCATACTGTCGCCCCGAACGCGCAGGGCAAAACAACCGGGGTCGCCGTCCCAGCACAAGGAGCCTTCTTGGTTTTCCACAGCCAAAATAGGCACACCGGCAGTTACCACGCCCACAATGGGAATTTGCCCCGGACGGGAACCGGCCACCAAAGCGCGTTTGCGGCCCTTGCTGTCGGGAGTTTGCAGCAGACCTTTTTCCTGAAGGGCCTGAATGTGGTAGCTTACAGAGGCGGTGGAACGCAGACCGACAGCAGCACCGATCTCCCGCACAGAGGGGGAGTAGCCGTTTTCCTGCACGAACTGATTTACAAAGTCCAGGATCCTCTGGGCTTTGTCACTGGTTCTGGGCATAAGACCGCCTCCTTCATACAATCTGAGGGTATTGTAGCACATTTGTGCGAAAAAAGAAAGAGGAAATTTTGCGCCTGCACCAAAATTTCTTTTTGTGCATATATCAACACAGGGGGGATGGTATATGGAAAGAATCGATCCGCAGATGGCCAAACGCGTCTGGCAAAGGGTGCAGGGAGAGGGTTTTTCTGTGCGGTCAATGCTGGCGGCGGAGCGCAGATGCAATAGTGCGTTTCGGTATTTGCGGCGGATGCTCCCGGGGAAAGGCCGTGCATGGCAGCAGTTGGAAGAAGGCTGCCGCCAGCGTATTCGTTGTTTGCTGGGGATTGACAATTTGCTCACCGGTGAGAGGTTAAAGGAATTGCCCTTAAAACCCCGGCAGGAAACGACCCAAGGGTTGCTGCGACACTGCTATCAGCAAAGCGTTGCCTTAATGGGGGAGTATCAGCGTTGGGGAGAGCACCCGGAGTACGGTGGAGTTTTTACAGAGTTTGCCGGACAAATGCGGCAGCAATGTATGAAACTTCTTGAAATATTGGGAGATATGGAAAAAAGCACCCGGTAAGGGTGCTTTTTTGTTATGCGTTTAAGTCTTTGCCGGTGAGGTATTTGCCCAGGGGTGTTTTCATCAGAGCAAAGCCGATGACGAGGATCGTGACTGCGTTGGGGAGCATATATGCGCCGTTATACAGGGCGGAATAGACCCAAGGGGTGGTCATGGTCATGTTGAAAAAGGTTTCGGGCATATATTCGGCCCAGATGGTCGCGCCCACCACATAGTGAACCAAAAATCGCAGGGTGCAGGCGATTGCCGTGGCGGTATAAAACCTGCCCCTAAAAAGGCCGGCTGTGCCTAAAATCATGTAGGCAAGGAGAAAATCGCCTACAATGCTCTGCCAGCCGATGGCGATACCGCCCTCAAACAGGGTCTGCAAAATGGCATGGGCAGTGCTTAGGATCATTCCCGGCCCAAAGCCCCAGCGGGTGCAGTACAGGATCACCGGAAGCATGGCAAGGTCGATAGAGCCGCCCCAGGGGAATTTGTACAGGGGCAGAAAGCTGAGGATTTCTGCCAAAGCGATGAGAATTGCACCCTCGGTCAGCGCCCGGGTGCGCAGGCGCGTTGTGTTTTCCATGTAAGAAAACCTCCAAAAATAAAAGTATCGCATTGCAAACCGTCTGGGTGCAATGCGATACCAAAAGCATCTCATTTGTGCATCTTTCCCTCCGACGGTACTAACCGTATCAGGTTCACGGGTCAGTGCTGCGTCAGCACAATCTCAGCCGGATGCGTCCGGCTCCCCGAAGACATATTTGCTTTTTTGCGACCAAGGCTATTATAGCAATCGCCTGGGTTTTGTCAAGACAGTTGCTCCAAATAAATCAGCAGAACCGCAATGTCCGCCGGACTGACACCGGAGATGCGGCCCGCCTGCCCAATGGACAGGGGGCGGATGGCGCTGAGCTTGTCTCGCGCCTCCAGCCGCAGGCCGGAAATGGCATTGTAGTCAATGTCCTGAGGAAGAAGCCGGGATTCCTCTTTTTTGAATTCTGCCACCTGCTTTTCCTGCCGTTGGAGGTAGCCGTCATATTTGATCTGGATCTCTACTTCGTCGGTAACGGCGGAAGGATGGTCCGGACGGTGGGGGTCAAAGGGGGCAATGTCCGCATAAGTCACCTGAGGCCTCCGCAACAGGTCTGCCAGTCGGGCGGAGTTGGAGACAGGGGTGCTGTTTCTTGCGGTGAGCATTTCGTTCAGCTTGTCGCTGGCGGCAACGCCGCTGCTTTCCAGCCGGCGGATCTCTGCGGCTACGGCAGCGTATTTTTCTTCCACCTGGGTCAGACGCTCCCGGCTGACAAGGCCGATCTCATGGCCAAGGGCCGCCAGGCGGTGGTCGGCATTGTCCTGCCGGTGTAGCAGCCGGTATTCAGACCGGCTGGTCATGATCCGATAGGGTTCTTCCGTGCCCTTGGTGACAAGATCGTCGATGAGCGTGCCGATGTAGCTGGTATCCCGGGTGAGCACAAAAGGTGTTTGCCCCCGGAGCTTGCGCACGGCGTTGACACCGGCCACCAATCCCTGGACGGCAGCTTCTTCATAGCCGGAAGTGCCGTTAAACTGGCCTGCACCGTAAAGACCGGAAACGGTCTTTGTTTCCAATGTGGGAAGCAGGGCAGTGGGGTCGATACATTCGTATTCGATGGCATAGGCAGGGCGCATCATTTCTGCATTTTCAAGGCCCGGTACAGTGCGCAGCATTTTCAGCTGCACATCTTCCGGCAGGGAGGAGGAAAAACCTTGGATATACATTTCCTCAGTGTCCAGACCGCAGGGTTCGATAAACAGCTGGTGGCGGTTTTTCTCCGCAAAGCGCACGATCTTTGTCTCGATGCTGGGGCAGTACCGGGGGCCGACACCGGAGATGGTGCCGTCGTACATAGGGCTGCGGTGAAGATTCTGCCTTATAATCTCATGGGTATTTTCGTTGGTATAGGTCAGGTAGCACACCGCTTGATTATAGGGAGTATGGGCGGTGCGGAAAGAAAAAGGCTCAATTTCTTCGTCACCGGGCTGCAGCTCCATTTTGGAAAAATCAATGCTGCGGCGGTTGACTCTAGGGGGCGTGCCGGTTTTGAACCGGCGCAGGGGCAGACTCAATGCCCGCAGGTTGTCTGCCAGACCGATGCTGGGGTGCATTCCGTCAGGTCCGGAGGAGATCACGCTTTCACCGGTAATAATGGTGCTGTCAAGATATGTGCCCGAGGCGATGATGACGGCTTCTGCATCATAGATCGCGCCTAGCTGGGTTTGCACACCGGTGACCTTGCCGTTTTCCGTGAGAACAGCGGTGATCTGGGCCTGCTTCAGCTCCAAGTTTTCCTGCTGCTCCAGGGTCTGCTTCATCACCTGCTGATATTTTCTTCGGTCTGCCTGGGCGCGCAGGGAATGTACCGCCGGGCCTTTGCCCAGATTCAGCATCCGGTACTGGATGCAGGCTTTGTCTGCCGCTACACCCATTTCGCCACCCAAAGCGTCCAGCTCCCGAACCAGGTGACCCTTGCCGGTGCCGCCGATGGCGGGGTTGCAGGGCATATTGCCCACGGCATCCAAATTGATGGTGAATAAAATGGTGTGCATCCCCAAACGGGCGGCGGCCAGAGCTGCCTCGATACCGGCATGGCCTGCGCCGATCACGGCAACGTTACAGCTGCCTGCATGGTAGGGGGTCATAGAGTTTCCTCCGTTACTGTTTTCTTTTCTTCCGGCGGAAGCACGAAGGGCTTGCACACCACTTCGCAGCGGTTGATGGGCGTGCCCAGTGCGTAAAACTTTTCTTCGTAGCCGGTCATGATACCCACAGGGCCGTTTTCGTGGAGATTCCGGGTGAGATTTTTTACAGTCAGTCCGCAAGCGGCAAATTCCTCCACAGAGAACTCAAAAAGGGGTGCATTATCCGTTTTGAAGTGAAATTCTCCTCCGGTGCGCACCACCCGGCAATATTTATCCAGAAAGCCCCGATGGGTCAGGCGGCGCTTGGCATTTTTCTTTCTGGGCCAGGGATCGGGGAAGTTGATGAACAGCCGGTCGATCTCCTCAGGCGCAAAAATGTCTTCAATGCCTGCCACATCCATGTCGATGAAAAATACATTTTTAAGACCCATGTCCCGGGCCTTTTCCATGGCAACCACCATGGCCTCCCGGCAGCGCTCCACTGCGATGAGCAGCACATTGGGGTTAGCCTCGGCAGTCTCAGCGGTGAATTTGCCCTTGCCGCAGCCCACTTCCACCCAAAGATTTGTGCAGTCTGGCTTTAGGGAACGCCAGTTGCCTTTGAAGGCTGCAGGGTCTGCAATGCGGTAGGCAGCACACTTTTCCATGCGGGGGTCTAAGTTTTTCATTCTTCTCATTCTCATATGGGTCATTCCTCCGTGGCGGGATGTTTGCAAAATCGTTATAAGGCATTATACCAAAGAATATGGGCGCAGTCAAAATATTTTCTTTCAAAATAACCCCCGGGTAGGCTTGTGTTTTTTGTTTTTTTGGGGTATAATGCAGAAAAAGCTTGGAAGGGGGCCGTTTCTTTGGCAGATCATCATGAGCACGATCATGCATATATGCATGCCCATGGCATTGCCCATAGCCACGGCCATGTCCATGAAAATCAAAAAGCGGTGATCAATCGCCTCGCCAGAGCCATTGGCCATTTGGAAAAGGTCAAGCGCATGGTAGAAGAGGGAGAGGACTGCTCCGATGTGCTGGTGCAGCTGGCGGCTGTGCGCAGCGCTATTGATCATACAGGCAAGGTGATTCTGCAGGATCATATCCGGCACTGCATGGTGGATGCGGTAGCAGCAGGAGATACGGATGCTGTGGACGAGCTGTGTCAGGCAATCGATAAGTTTATAAAATAAATGTATGGAGGCGGCCCTGTGGCCGCCTCTGCTGTTTTTTGATGGCAAATATGGACAAAGTGCAAACATTGACAAGAAATTCTTGTCAAGCGGATTTTGCGTGGTATAATATAAAAAGCATAACACCAAGAGGTGATCGATTTGAAGAAAATGCTGTTTGTAATGAATCCTTATGCCGGCCAGCGCAAGGCCAACCGCTATCTGGCGGAGATACTGGGCGTGTTTAACCGGGCGGGGTATGAGGTTTTGGTGCATATGACTGCCGGCAACCGGGATGCAGAGAGGATCGTAGCGGAAAAGGCAGGGCAGGTGGATGTGGTGGTCTGCGCCGGCGGCGACGGAACATTGAATGAAACGGTGAACGGCGTGATGAGAAGCGGTGAGAAGCCACCGGTGGGATATATCCCCTGCGGCTCCACCAACGATTTTGCCGCCAGCCTGAAATTGCATCTGAATCCGCTGAATGCGGCAAAAGCCATTGTGGAGGGAACACCGGTAAGCTATGATCTGGGTAAATTTGCAGATCGTTATTTTTCTTATGTGGCCTCCTTTGGCGTGTTTACCAAAACGTCCTATGCCACGCCCCAAAGCGTCAAGAATGCCTTGGGCCACACAGCATATTTGCTGGAGGGAATTCAGGAGCTTTCCCAGCTCCGCAAGGAACACCTGCGGTTTGAATTTGGTGATCGGGTCATTGAAGATGATTTTCTTTTCGGCGCCATCAGCAACTCTACCTCTGTGGGCGGCATTTTGACCTTAGATCCCAAGCAGGTGGATATGCGCGACGGCAAATTTGAGCTTCTGCTGGTGCGGGCGCCCCGGGATCTGATGGAGGTCAGTGAGTGCATTATGGCATTGCAGAACAAAAAGTATAATTGCGCCATGGTCACCTTTGTCAGCACATCGAAGTTGAAGATCACCGCAGATCCGGAAATGAACTGGACCTTGGACGGGGAGCGCAAAGAGGGGCTTGGAGAAATCTATGTAGAAAATCTGCACCAAGCAATCCAGATGATAAAGAGGGAAGTATGATCCAAACAACACTTTGCTATATCACCCGGGGGGATGAGGTGCTCATGTTGCACCGGGTGAAGAAGAAGCAGGACATCAATAAGGATAAGTGGATCGGTATCGGAGGAAAATTCCTGCCGGAGGAGACCCCGGAGGAATGTTTGCTTCGGGAAGCGTACGAGGAGACAGGGCTTACGCTGACGAATTGGCGCTGCCGGGGAATGGTGACTTTTTTAAACGACTGCTGTGAGGGGGAGTATATGTATCTGTTCACAGCTGACGGATTTGAAGGTCAGCTGAAGACTTGTCCGGAGGGAGACCTTCAATGGGTCAGGCGGGATTTTCTAGACAGCCTGCCCAAGTGGGAGGGCGATCAGATTTTCCTGGATCTTCTGTGGCAGGATGCGCCGTTTTTTCTGCTGAAGCTGCGTTACTCCGGGGATCGGCTGGAAGAGGCCGTTCTCAACGGCAAAAAGATCAAATAAAAAACAGGGTGTGTTTTCCACACCCTGTTTTGTTTTATTTCTTTCCGGTCAGATCCGGCAGAAGGCTCTTACTATAGGCATACACCGTATAGTATGTGCCGTCGGAAAAATCGCTGCGGTCATAGCTGAGCTGTTTGTGTTCCAAAAGCTCGTGAATAACGGCGCTTTGCTCTTGGGTCATGTAGCCTGTGTGCGTGAACATTCCTTTTAGCGCCTCCGCGCAGGTTTCAGGGGCAGTATCGGAGTTGGTGCGGATCAAAATAGCTGCAAAAAATTGCACAGCTTTGGAATCGTCGCCATTGAGGTGTCCCATGGCGGTTTTGATTTCTACAATATCCACCTTGTGTTCTTCCAATTTGGTTTCGATCTGCTGCAGCAGTTCGTCTTTCGCTGCCTGGGCTACGTTGTCGGCGATCTCGCTCACTTGGGCGCATCCGGCAAGCAGGCTGAACATCAGCACAATTGCAGGAAAAATGCGGGCAAAGCGTGTTTTCATGGCTTTCCCTCCTTTGACTGGTGGTATTTTCTCATAATTCCGGCTTGTTGTCAATCACAGGAAAGTGGCGGCAGATGCTTGCATATTCCCAGAAATTTTGTTATAGTGTATATACAGTATACCGCAAAAGGAGACGGAGAATTATGGAACTTGCTGAAATTTTATCCAAATGCGATCATACCCTGCTGGCTCCCGACGCCACATGGGAGCAAATAAAGAGTCTGTGTGATGACGGAATGGCATATAAAACCGCATCTGTTTGTATTCCTGCAGCTTTTGTGAAGCAGGCAAAGGAATATGTTGAGGGCCGGCTGGCAATTTGCACGGTCATTGGCTTCCCCAACGGCTATGCTACCACTGCGGCCAAGTGTTTCATGGCATCTGATGCTGTGGCAAACGGCGCTGATGAGGTGGACATGGTCATCAATATCGGTTGGGCCAAGGAGGGCAAATGGGCGGAGATCACCCAGGAGATCGCTGCCATCAAGGAGGCTTGTGACGGCAAACTCTTAAAGGTCATCATTGAGACCTGCTTGCTTACGGATGAGGAAAAGATCCAGCTTTGCAAGTGCGTGTCCGATTCCGGTGCGGATTATATTAAGACTTCCACCGGATTTTCCAAGGCTGGTGCGACCTTTGAGGATGTTGCTTTGTTTGCAAAGCATGTTGCTCCCCATGTGAAGATCAAGGCCGCAGGCGGAATCTCCAGCCTGGAGGATGCAGAAAAGTTTATTTCTTTAGGCGCATCCCGTTTGGGAACTTCTCGGGTGGTGAAGATCGCAAAGGGTCTGAAAAATGACGGCACTTATTAAGGAGGAAATGTTATGTTAACTACACCTACCCCCCACATTGCTGCCAAACCCGGTGATTTTGGTAAGACCGTGCTGATGCCCGGTGACCCCCTGCGTTCTAAGTTTATTGCAGAAAACTTTTTGGAAAACCCCGTTTTGGTCAACAATGTCCGTGGTGTGCACGGTTATACCGGAACATATAAGGGTGTTAAGGTTTCCGTTATGGCCTCCGGCATGGGCATGCCGGCCATTGGCATCTATTCTCATGAACTGTATAATGCCTATGGTGTGGAGAATATTATTCGCGTAGGCTCTGCCGGTGCGATCCAGGAGCATATCAATTTGTATGACATCGTGCTGGGCCAGGGCGCTTGCACCGATTCCAACTATGCCGCTCAGTTCCATCTGCCCGGTACGTTTGCACCCATTGCGGACTTCACTCTGCTCAGCGAAGCGGTGAAAGCTTGCGAAGCTCACGGAGCCACATACCATGTGGGCAATGTTAATTCTTCTGATGTGTTCTATGGTGACCATGTTGGTGTGCCGGAGGGACTGGACAGCGTTTACGGCTTGAAGAAGATGGGTGTTATGGCACTGGAAATGGAAGCTGCAGCCTTGTATATGAATGCTGCCCGGTACGGCAAGCGTGCGCTTTGCATCTGCACCATCTCTGACCATGTGCTCAAGGGCACTTTGACCACCTCCGAGGAGCGTCAGAATTCCTTTACGCAAATGATGAAGGTGGCGCTGGATGTGGCGGTTGCCATGGAGAACCGCTGATATGAAACGCGTATTTTTAATCGTACTGGATTCTTTGGGTATTGGCGCAGCACCGGACAGTGAAGCTTTCGGAGATGTGGGGGTGAACACTCTTGCCTCCTGCGCTGCCACCGGCGCGTTGCAGATCCCGAATCTGATTGCTGCGGGCCTTGGAAATATTGAGGGCGTTACCTGCTTGCCCAAAGCATCCGCCCCCACCGGTGCCTATGCCCGTTTGCAGGAAGCGTCCATGGGCAAGGATACCACCATCGGCCATTGGGAAATTGCTGGAATTGTGTCGGAGGAACCTCTGCCTACCTATCCGGAGGGTTTCCCCGGGGAAATTCTGGAGCCGTTTATGGCCCAGACCGGGCGGGGTGCTTTGGCAAATGCTCCCTGGTCGGGTACGGAGGTTATTGAAAAATACGGCCAGGAGCATATGCGCACAGGGGATCTGATCGTCTATACCTCTGCTGACTCTGTATTCCAAATCGCTGCCCATGAGCAGGTTGTGCCTATAGAAGACCTGTATGAATACTGCCGTATTGCCCGGAAGCTTCTGCAGGGCAAGCACGGTGTTGGCCGGGTCATTGCCCGTCCTTTTGTGGGGACACCTGGAAATTTCAAGAGAACAGCCAACCGTCATGACTATTCATTAGAACCTCCGGCAGTGACTTTGCCGGACGCGGTGAAGGCTGCAGGACTTTCCAGCATCGGCGTGGGCAAGATCCATGATATTTTTGCAGGGCAGGGATTGACAGAGCATGTTTACAATCAGTCTAACGCAAACGGCATGGAGCATACCCTGCATTATGCCAAGCAGGATTTCGAGGGTCTGTGCTTTGTGAATTTGGTGGACTTTGATATGGTATACGGCCACCGCAGAGATGCGGCCGGTTACGCTAATGCGCTGAATGAATTTGACGCATGGCTGCCCGGATTCCTGGCATGCCTGGGGGAAGAGGATGTGGTGATGATTACCGCTGACCATGGCTGCGACCCCGGTTATGCAGCTACCACAGACCATACCCGGGAGTATGTGCCTCTGCTGGTGTTGGGCAAGAGCGTCAAGCCGGTGGATCTGGGTACGCGCAGCAGCTTTGCGGATATTGCTGCCACAGCTGCGGACATGCTGGGTGTTTCTTTGGAGACTCCCGGAAAAAGCTTTGCCAAGGAGGTGGCGCTATGACCCCTGAAAAACTGGTTGCTTTGGCCAAAGAGGCCATGCAGCGGGCGTATGTGCCCTATTCCGGATATAAGGTTGGCGCGGCACTGCTCTGTGCCGACGGTACGGTGTATCAAGGTTGCAATATTGAGAATGCTGCTTACGGCCCAACCAACTGTGCGGAGCGTACTGCTTTTTTCAAGGCGGTTTATGATGGGCACAGAGAATTTACCGCTATCGCTGTTTGCGGCGGCAAAGACGGCAATATTGCAGGACAATTTCCGCCTTGCGGTGTGTGCCGGCAGGTGATGCGGGAATTTTGTGGGGATGATTTTCTTATCTATCTTGTGGATGTGGATGACCGGTTTGAGACGCTGACGCTGTCTCAGCTGCTGCCCCATAGTTTTCAGCCGTCGCATTTGTAAATAAGAAGCGTGTCGGGTGCTGCTTTTTGCAGCGCCCGACTTTTTAAGAAATTTACATTTTTTTGGAATTTTACCTTGCAATTTGTCGAGGAAAGAGGTATACTTCTATACAGAAATAAAATCCGCTTTGTGCGGATTTTCTTTTGAAAAAAGAATATTTTGGAGGAAACATCATGAATTTGATCTACGGCATCAAAGACAAGCCCAAGTTCGGCCAGTTGCTGATCTTCGCTTTGCAGCAGGTTCTGGCAATTTTGGCAGCAACCATTCTCGTTCCCGCCATTATCGGCAACGGTATGAGCCAGGCCGCCGCTTTGTTCGGTGCAGGCGTTGGCACCATCGTTTATCAGCTCTTTACCAAGTTTAAGAGCCCCGTATTCCTGGGTTCTTCCTTCGCATTTCTGGGCTCTATGGGCGCAGCCTTCGCCGGCGGCGTTTCTATGTCCCTGGGTTATGCAGGCCTGCTCATCGGCGCAGCCTTTGCCGGCCTTGTATATGTGATCATCGCTGTGGTTGTTAAGTTTGTTGGTGTCAAGTGGGTGGGCAAGCTGATGCCTCCTGTGGTTATCGGACCTACTGTTGCCCTGATCGGTCTGTCTCTGGCTGTTAACGCTGTTAACGACCTGAAGGTGGGCAAGGTTATGGTGGACGGCGTTTCCGCCTGCAGCCCCTATGTGGCAATTGTCATCGGCATTATCACTCTGTTCTCCATCTTCTGCTTCTCTGTTTATGGCAAGAAGATGGCAAAGCTGATCCCCTTCGTGCTGGGCATTCTGGTCGGCTATGTGGTCGCCGCCATTTTCACCGTAATTGGCATCGCCACCGACAATGTGGCTCTGCAGGTCATTAACTTCGCCGCTTTCAAGGATATGCAGATCTTTGCAATTCCCGACTTCACTTTCGTGGAAGCTTTCAAGGGCGTGAAGGAGATTAACGGCGCTTATATTGCCACCATCGCTGTGGCATACGTTCCCGTGGCCTTTGTTGTGTTCGCTGAGCACATTGCTGATCACAAGAACCTTTCTTCCATCATCGGCTCTGATCTGCTGGAAGAGCCCGGCCTGCACCGCACCCTGCTGGGTGACGGCATCGGCTCCATCGCCGGCGCGTTCTTCGGCGGCTGCCCCAACACCACCTACGGCGAGTCCGTTGGCTGTGTTGCCATTACCCGTAACGCATCCGTTATCACTGTTACTACCGCTGCCATTATGTGCATCGTGATCTCCTTCTTCGGACCCTTCGTCACCTTCCTGTCCTCCATTCCCAACTGCGTAATGGGCGGCGTTTGCGTGGCTCTGTACGGCTTCATCGCTGTTTCCGGTCTGAAGATGATCCAGCAGGTGAATCTGAACGCCAGCAAGAACCTGTTTGTGGTTGCTGCTATTCTGATCCCCGGCATCGGCGGTCTGAGCGTCTCCTTCGGCGCCAACGGCGAGGTCACTCTGACCACCATCGCCTGCGCGCTGATCCTGGGCATCCTGGCCAATGTGATGCTGGCCAAGGGCAAGGAAGACTAATTTATACATTGTATAAATAGTATGCCTCCGGGCGTGATGCGCTTTGCATCACGCCCGATTTTGCATAAAATATACGGTCAGGGGATGATAAAAATGTTGCCATGGGAATTTGTGGAAATTGCCTAAAAACGGCAAAAAAGATTTGTGCGCTTTAACACTTTCAAAAGAGGCACAAATATGATAAAATTGAAACACCCCCGGTGTCGGGGGAATTGTGCCCTTTTTAGGGCGAACAGAATCGTATTTGACACAACACTCGTGTTGAATAAAAATTTTTAGGAAGGTGTGAACAAAATTGAAAAAGTTCAAACAACTGAGCGCGTTGTTCCTCGCGCTGGCGATGGTACTTAGTCTGTTCCCTGTTCTGGGCCATACCCATGCCCATGCAACAGAGACCACCGCTCCTGCTACTATGCAGACCGGTGACAATGTGATCGTCGCCCAAGAGGGAGACAATTGGGGCGCTTGGACCAGCGGGACAGCATTGGCTGCCTTCTGGAAGTACCATGACACTAGAGGACAAAACGTTCTCTACCTCCTGTATCCTGAACAGGAAACTAGGGCTCTTACCGTTAACGGCGTTGCGGTGACTGCCGGTTATGATACCACCGATCGTGACTATGCCATTGTTAATTTTGACGACCTTGGTGTCAAGGTTGACGACTACAGTGACGAAGTCTACATTGAGATGACCGGTGCCTATGAATGGTCCGGCTGGGTCCTCCTGCGTAAGGATGTTGTGGCGCGTGAGCGTACCGTAGACATTTCCTCTACCTCCGGCGGTACCCTATATGCTACGAAGGCTGATGGTTTTACGATCCCGGCCAATGCAGACCATGTTGTTGATATTACTCTGAATATTACTGACATGCCTGCTTACGGCGGAACCTGGGATGGAAAACCCTGGATGGGATCTGCCGTTAGCACTGGTTGGAACACAACCGGTATCGGCATTACCTTTACGGATGAGAACCACTCCAATGCAGCGAACAGCTCTTACCGTATGCTGCTGACAAAGATCCCCAGCGGTGAGCTGTATGTTGCCATTCAGGTGCAAGGCAATAACGGTCTTTCTGCTTTCCCTGTTGGCATCACCATTGATGGTGTGAATACACAGACATTGAAGATGCGTTGGGAAGCTGTTCGTCAGGAAGATGGAACTTATACCTCCTACCTGTATGTGAACGGCAAGTTCGTTTGCTCCAGAGAAAATACCCGCGTAACGAGTAACGATACTGGTAATGGTAACAACCAGACTATCTTTGTTCGTCCCATCAGCAAGAGACCTCTGGATGGCGATACTCATACCTTTAACTTCAACGGTACGATTAACAACAGATACTATGCTGCTCATTACACTCCCACTGCGGCAACTCTGGATAACCTGACTGTTGATATGCTGTTGGGTGAGAACGAGAGTGCTGAGGCTGTTACCTCTAACCTGACTCTGCCCGCATACGTGCGCGAAGGCAGCATCAACGGCAATAAGCTGGTTTGGACTGCTACCGGCGCTGTGGACGCAGAGGGCGTGGTGGACACCACTGTGGACGGCGCTGCCGCTACTCTGACCGCCACCATCGAGGGCACTGAGTTCTCCAAGACCTTTGAGTTCGTCGTGAAGACTCCTGTCTGCGAGCACGAGGGCGGCACTGCTGACTG
>JAZSFE010000049.1:0-19584 GCA_045532105.1 Faecousia sp. | reverse complement strand
GACAAGAGGTTACTCAATACCCGCCAGGTCTGCCGACCGTCCGCCAGCATCATTACAGGATGGTCAGGTTGGTGGAATACAGGTTCCAAGGGCACAGTGTCCAGACGGTCAGAAAATTCCCCAAGGGCTTGATTCAAGGCCTCCACAGCATCGATCTCTGTGATGTTTATGGTGATATTGCCGGTACTTGCTTTGCTCAGATCAATGAGGTCCTCAATAAGCTTTTTCATGCGGCCGGATTGCCGGGAAAGGATTTCTAAATACTGGGCTTGTTCTTCCAAACTATGGGGTTTTTGCAATAGGTCTACAAAGTTAATAATGGAAGTCAGCGGCGTTTTGATGTCGTGGGAAATGTTGGTGATCAATTCGGTTTTCATACGCTCAGATTTCAACTGTTGACGCGCCGTTTGCATGGCGGTATCAGACAGAGCGTTTAATGCATTGGCAAAGGTATGGAAACCGCTGTACATGTGTTTGGTGGAAATTTTGTATTCAAAATCACCCGCAGCCAACTTTTCGGCTGCAATTAGCAATCTGGCAAAGCAGTAACCGCAATATAGGGCAATGCAAATCAAAAAGGCCGCCGCGCACAGAAGTACGGTCAAAAAGATGGTTCTTGCAGGCTGGGCAGGGGTAAGGGCGAGGATGGCGCTTAAGCTTAGTGTTGCGGCTGTCAGTAGGGAAAGAGTCAGCCAGCGCCACATGACAGGTAACATCTGATATACAGCGCCAAGGCTTCTAAAGAAGAATTTAAGTCCCAGTGCAAGCTTTTGCAGGCAAAAGCCGATACAGCTATGTTTCCACCAAAAGCTGTTCTTCTGCTTTGCTTGGGCGGCAAGGGCATATAAAAAGCCCAGCAGCAGTACGGCCATCAGCATGGTGGAAAGAGCTAAGATTGTTAATATGGCAGCGCTGTAGCCGTCGTGCTCTGACCAGTTTGTCAGCTGCATAAATACCCATATC
Organism: Faecousia sp.; assembly: GCA_045532105.1. Lineage (GTDB taxonomy): Bacteria > Bacillota > Clostridia > Oscillospirales > Oscillospiraceae > Faecousia. The sequence continues at coordinate 18,621 of JAZSFE010000049.1, read as the reverse complement.
AGGAGCATGACACCTCCGGCAACTGCACCGGCATAAAGGTCGAGAGGGATAAGGTTTAATCCCACAGTGCGAATGCTTCCGTTCTCGTCAACACCTGCGGTTCGAAGCAGAAAAACAAGGCCAAAGGCAAAGAAGAAGAGTCCTAAAACCAAAATTCCAATTAGGGCAAAACGGTAGGGGTACATATTACTTAAGGTTGCACCGGGTGTTCCTTTGGTAACGTCCGGATCCATGCGCACCTGAATGGTGTAAGTTGGGCTTTCATAGTAGTTTAGATAATATTCAACACCTTCACCGTTTTCCCAAATGGTGAACCGGGAGGTATAAAGGGGAGGATTTTCCGGCAGTTCAGATTCAGACCCCTTTGTTTCCGGTTCGCTTTCCTCCTGAAATGCCGGTTTTCTGGTGGCTACGGGGTAGTCTACACTAAAGGTATATTCACGAAAAATAGGATCGTCGATTACTTGATAGGTCTGGGATAGGCGCTTTCCGTCCTGAAACAGTTCTATTTGCCAATGGTCAGATTCCACACCGTAGTAGGCTTCGTCGTAAAGCCAGTTCAGCAGGGTTTCGCTGCACTGACCCAAATGCTTGGCAGAATATCGGCTGGCATATTCCCATGCGATATAGTTGCCCGCCTTGTCATACCAGTCGTCCCGTTGATCGTCCAAAGATGTGGCATACAGACCGTTGCTTTCCAATAAGGCAATGCCGCCTGCACCGGTGGCTGCGGTAAGCAGAGCAAGGGCGGTAAGAAAAAACAGGAGGAATTTTCCGGCAATTGTATGCTTCATAGGTATTATTGTCCTCCTTCTATTTTATAACCTTGTCCCCATACCACTTTTAAATAGCGAGGTTCGGAGGGATTGATTTCGATTTTTTCCCGCAGATGGCGGATGTGAACGGCCACAGCGCCCTCGCTGCCAAGGGCCACCTCCTGCCACACAGCTTCATATAGGGCCTTGGTGGAATACACCCGTCCGGGATTGTTCATTAGCAGTCTCAGAATGCTGTACTCGGTGGGGGTTAGATTTACCGGCTCGCCTTCTACAGTGACAGTTTTGGTTACATCATTTAGGCTGATGCCGCCGATGGTCAGCATGTCAGAATTTTCTTCAGTACGGCTGCCAAGCTGGGCATAGCGGCGCAGTTGGGAGCGCACACGAGCAAGGACTTCTACGGGGACAAAGGGCTTGGTAATATAGTCGTCTGCACCCACATTGAGACCGAGTACCATGTCCTGGGTCTCAGATTTTGCGGTGAGCAGGATGATAGGTACATTGGAAAATTCCCGGATTTTGGAGGTGAGCGTAATACCGTCCATCTCGGGCATCATCACATCCAGCAAGATTAGGTGAATGTCCTGTTCCTGTACGATCTTCAGTGCCTGCAGACCGTTATAGGCTTCAGAAATCTGGTATCCCTCCGGGGACAGATAGATCTTTAATGCGCTGACAATATCGGGCTGGTCATCACAAACTAGAATATGATACATTACAGCATCCTCCTGTGCATTTGTCTCTATTATAACAGCACAAGACAAAAGATGAAAGAAATTTTTTTCCAAATGTAAAAATACCACATTTTTTGAATAGTCATCGCCCATCGGGATATACTGACATTGGACAAAAAAACGAGGCAAACCGCGACGGCGAGAAAGCATTACGTATTTTTGTCAAGTGTGTCGCCGCTGGCGCAACGGTGTGACGCGAAGAAAGGCGGATAGGGAACGATCCGCCGGTACATATTTTTGAATTGTCTCAAAAAACGGCCCTGCAGACTTGCAGGGCCGCACATTATTGTATTAGCAGCTGAAGCCGCAAAGCTGGCTGAGAATCTGCCAGATGGAGCTACAATTCGTGTTGCAGTTAGTGTTGCAAGAGAAGAAGAACATCTTGCCGACCTCCTTTTCAGAATTTGTCTCGCGAGGACAAGTACATTGTAACTAATTTGTAACTATTTTTCAAGAAGAAGGTTTTTCCAAAAGGAGTATACCAAGGCCAGGGATCTGGTGATCCGCTGGAGATCGTTTGCATCTTCGCATGGCGAAGATTAAGGTAGCCACCAGTGTTTGCGCTGGTGTCAGCAGCATGTCACTGGCATGCTGCATAATGGATCTTCGAATCTCCGGCTAAAAAAAAGAGCCACACCACTTTGGTGGTATGGCTCTTTTTGGTGATCCGCCGGAGATTCGAACTCCGGACCCACTGCTTAAAAGGCAGTTGCTCTGCCAACTGAGCTAGCGGATCATATGGCTGGGATGGCAGGATTTGAACCTACGAATGCCAGAGTCAAAGTCTGGTGCCTTACCGCTTGGCGACATCCCAATGTGGGTGTGCCCGGCACGGACACAGGGGAATTATACCATAGCTTTCCCCGTTTTGCAATAGCTATTTTTACGTATTTTCCATTGGAAAAAGCGATGTTATACCAAGGCATAGGGGCTCTGCTGCAGGCAGAGCCCCATGCATAAAAATCACATCAAAGTCCGAAATAACGCAGAGCGTTTTTGGCGGAAATACCTTCTACAATTTTCTTCAAAGAAGCATCATTATTGGGGTATTCGCCATTTTCAACCCAGTTGCCGATCATGTTGCACAGGATTCGCCGGAAGTAGTCATGTCGTGCGTAACTGAGGAAGGAACGGGAGTCGGTGAGCATGCCGATGAAATTGCCCAGCAGGCTGAGATTGGCCAGGGAACGCATTTGCTCCTCCATACCGGATTTGGTATCGTTAAACCACCAGGCAGATCCGTGCTGGATTTTTCCGGGAATGGTGCTGTCCTGGAAACAGCCGATGATTGTGCCCAACTGAGCATTGTCGGCAGGGTTTAGGGAATACAGAATGGTCTTGGGACATTGCCCTTGTGCGTCCAGAGCATTCATAAGCTTTGCGATGTTTTCGCCGCAGGTATTCTGGGCTATGGCGTCGACACCGGTGTCCGGGCCCAGGGCGTTGAAGATCCGGTCGCTGTTATTACGCAGACAAGAGTAATGCAATTGCATTACAATATCCAGTCGGTGGTAGGCCTTGCCTAAGTGCAGCAGAATCAGTGTCTGGTAGCCTTCAATCTCCTGAACGGTCAGAGCTTCGCCACGCAGAGCTTTTTGATAAGCAGCGTCTGCTTGCTCAATCGTGCAGGGCTGGTATGGGACATATTCAAGACCGTGGTCGCTGGCTTTACAGCCGTGAGCATGGAAGAATTCCAGCCGCGTCACCAGGGCATCCAGCACTTCTTGCATATTGGAAAGTGTTTCTTTTCCGACACTTTCGGCGAGTTGTTTCATATAAGCGGCAAAGCCGGCTTTATGAAGGTTTACTGCCTTGTCAGGGCGGAAAGAGGGGGCGACTACCACATTAAAGGTGGGATCGGAAGCGATCTTTTCGTGCCAGTTCAGGTCATCAATGGGATCGTCGGTGGTGCCAATGAAAGCAACATTTGCCTTGCGGATCATACCTCGGGCGGTCATGTCCGGATCTTCCTGAAGCATTTTGTTGCAGTGTTCCCAAATTCGGGGTGCGCTTTCCACGCACAGAGGCTCATATACGCCGAAGAATTGCTGCAGTTCCAAATGGCACCAGTGGTACATGGGGTTGCCGATAGCCATTTCCAGAGCTTCTGCCAGCTTCAGAAAGCGCGCATAGGGTTCTTTTGTGCCGGAAACATAGTCTTCCTCTACACCGTTAGAGCGCATTAGGCGCCACTTGTAGTGGTCACCGGCATAGTTTCCGGTGGGCTGCAGACCGCCCAGCCAAACTTCCACAAGGTCGTTGAAGCGGCGATCTTCATAAATTTCTTGGGGATTTAGGTGGCAGTGATAGTCTACCAGGGGCATATGCTTGGCATAATCATGGAACAGGTGCTTGGCGGTTTCTGTTTCCAAAAGGAAATCCTTATCCATAAAAGATTTCATAAGTCCGTTTGCTCCTTTTGCGGTTTTTATCGCGGGGGCTGAATATACCGTTCATGACTGCGGGGGGAGGGGCGGGCGTGCACACCGGAAACAAGGCCCAGCATGGCATAAATCGTAACGATGGAGCTGCCGCCGTAGCTGATCAGCGGCAGTGTCAGGCCAATAACGGGCACAACGCCGATGCACATACCAATGTTAACGGTTGTCTGAAAGATCAAGGCAGAGGCCGCGCCAAAGCAAACCAACCGTCGCATAAAGTCAGGACTGTGGACACCCACCCAGATACAACGGGCAACTAAGGTGAACAATGCAATGATAACCAAAGCGCAGCCGATATATCCCAGTTCCTCGCCAATGGAGGAGAAAATAAAGTCTGTATGCTGGGCAGGAAGTACGCCGGCTTGGGTACGGTTGCCGTTAAACAGGCCTTGGCCCATCATGCCGCCACCGGTAAGGGACTGGAGACTTAATTTGGAATGGTAGCGTACACCGATGCCTTGCGGGTCTACAGAGGGGTCAAAAAGGACCTGGATACGAAGTTTCTGATAATTATCCAGCAGGAAGTTCCACGCAATTGGCCATGCGGTTGCGATCAAGCCGCCTCCCAGTAAAAACCAAAAAAGCTTAACACCGCCGCCAAAGGCCATGCCAATGAAAATGAACACGAAGATCAGTGAAACGCCCAAGTCCCGTGAAATGCCCCAGTTAAGGCCTACCAGAAGGATCATATGCCATCCCAAGTGAAAAAGGGAGCGGAAAGAGGACAGGTTGTTCTGGTGCGAGGTCATGACAGAGGCAGCAATGAGGATATAAAAGATCTTGCAGATTTCTGCCGGCTGAATGTAGAACGGCAGGAATGGGAAATCCAGCCAGCTGCGGTTACCTGTATTGTTATCCGTGCCGAAGGGAAGCAGTAACAGCAGAAGGAAGGCGTTGATAACGATGAGGGCTCTGCGATGTTCTGAGAAAAAGTCTAGATCAATGGATGACATAATGGCATACATGAGTACACCAATGCCGGTAGCACCGATTTGGATGACGATATATCTTACAGGACTTCCGAACTTTTCAGCGCCTGTGACACTTGCAATTACCAAACAGCTAAAAGCGGAGATCGCAAGGCATATAGCCAAAAGCACCATGTCGCCTTTGCGGAAGAAGTTGCCAAATTCTTGGCAGAAAAAATTTCTGTGCCAAAAACGGCGGATTCTTTGCATTAGATTGCCCATACGATCGCCTCCTTTCTATGGCGTATATTGTACCATGAAAGGGGAGGAAAGTAAATAGAGGAATTGCGCAGGATTGCTGAAAAAAGGAGACCGGGTCTGCATTGCAGACCCGGCGGTAATTATTTCATTTCCGATACGCTTTTACGAACCAGAGCGCGGCGGATCCTTGCCTCGGCCATACGAATATCTGTACGGGAGGAGGATTTGTTATCCAAAATGCGCTGTGCTTTTTGGAACGACGCGCTTACCCGGTCTGTGTCGATCTCGTCGGCCCATTCAAAGGTGGTGGGAACCAGGGTGGCATTGCCATCTAACATGGAAAGCATACCGCCGATACAGGCAGCATAGCGTTTCTTGCCGTCCACCATAATGGTAGCCCGCCCCATACCCAGAGGGACGACACAGTTGACATGGCCGGCTAAGATGCCGATGTCACCGGAAGTGGAACGGACGATCAGCTCTTCCGCTTGCCCGTCATACTTCAGCCCATCAGGAGTTACGATCTTCAGTGCAAATGCATTCATTTGCTCTGCTCCTTCCACTTGGCTACCACATCGTCAATGGTGCCGGCATACAGGAAGCAGGATTCGGGAATCTGATCGTGCTTACCTTCAATGATCTCCTTGAAGCCACGGACAGTTTCCTTTAAGGGTACGTAAGCGCCCTTGTAGCCGGTAAACTGCTCAGCAACATGGAAAGGCTGGCTCAGGAAACGCTGCACCTTTCTGGCGCGGTTGACGGTGAGTTTATCGTCTTCAGACAGTTCGTCCATACCCATAATGGCGATGATGTCCTGCAGTTCCTTATACCGCTGCAGAATGCGCTGTACGTCTCGTGCCACCTGGTAATGCTCCTGACCCACAACATCGGGGGAGAGGATACGGGAGGTGGAGTTCAGGGGGTCAACAGCGGGGTAAATACCCAAAGATGCGATACCGCGGTCCAAAGCTGTGGTGGCATCTAGATGGGCAAAGGTAGTGGCGGGAGCGGGGTCAGTATAGTCGTCAGCAGGGACGTACACAGCCTGCACGGAGGTGATAGAACCATCCTTGGTGGAGGTGATACGCTCCTGCAAAGCACCCATTTCCGTGGCAAGGGTAGGCTGGTAGCCAACGGCGGAGGGCATACGGCCCAGCAGAGCAGAAACCTCAGAACCTGCCTGGGTGAAACGGAAAATGTTGTCGATAAAGAGCAGAACGTCCTGGTGCTTTACATCCCGGAAGTATTCTGCCATGGTAAGGCCGGACAGGCCTACACGCATACGGGCTCCGGGGGGCTCGTTCATCTGACCGAAGACCATGGCGGTCTTGTTGATAACGCCGGATTCGGTCATTTCGTTATACAGGTCGTTGCCCTCACGGGTACGCTCACCGACACCGGTAAACACGGAGTAGCCGTTGTGGGCGGTGGCGATGTTATAGATCAGCTCCTGGATCAGAACGGTCTTGCCAACGCCGGCGCCGCCGAACAGGCCGATCTTACCGCCCTTGGCATAGGGGCAGATCAGATCAACGACTTTGATGCCGGTCTCCAGGATCTCGGTAGCGGACTGCTGTTCATCGTAGGCAGGTGCGCTGCGATGAATGGGCCATGTCTCGCTGCCCTGGACAGCGGGCTTGTTGTCAATAGGCTGACCCAACAGATTAAACACGCGGCCCAGACATTCTTCGCCCACGGGCACACGAATGGGTGCGCCGGTATCCATAGCTTCAGCGCCACGCTGCAGGCCGTCGGTAGAGGACATGGCGATGCAGCGCACCACATTGTCGCCAATGTGCTGAGCCACTTCGGCAACGATAATGCCGTCGTTATGGGGAATTTCAATGGCGGACAGCAACTGGGGCAGCTGGCCGTCGGTAAAGCGGATATCCAGAACAGGACCCATAACCTGGATCACAGTTCCTTTTGTATTGGCCATTGGATTCAACTCCTTAGCATGAATTTAAGAACCTGCAACGATCTCGGTGATCTCCTGGGTGATGGCTGCCTGCCGGGCCTGGTTGAATTTCAGGCTTAGTTCGGCGATCATGTCGTCTGCGTTTTGGGAGGCAGAGTCCATGGCAGTACGCCGCGCAGCTTGCTCAGCTGCCCGACTTTCACACAGAGCACCGTAAAGGATGCCGCCAAGATATTCGGGAACGATGGCGGCAAAGACATCTTCGCTGCCCGGCTCATACAGAATATCTGCGCTGGCTGCAGTTTGCTTGCCCGGTTGCTGAAGCAGGGGAAGCATACGCAGTGTTGCAGGGGTCTGGGACAAAACAGAAACAAAATTGGTGTAGCCCACAAAGATCTCGTCATATTCTCCGCTGAGGTATGCCTTGCTCAATTGCTTAGCAATGGAGAAGCAGTCGCCAATGGAAATATCTTCGGCTTCTGCATATTGCTCTGTGAGCAAAGGCAATTTGCGGCTGCGGAAGAAATCCACGGACTTTTTGCCGATGGGAAGTACGGTGACATTTTTTCCTTCCATCTGTGCCGCTGCGGTTTTCAGAACATTGCTGTTATAGCCGCCGGCAAGACCGCGGTCGCCGGCAATGACCACGAACAGGGAATTCTTTACTTCCCGCTGGGTCAGATAGGGAGAAGAAAAGTCGGAATTAGAATTGACGATATCTGTGATGGCAGTGTAAAGGATCTCGAAGTAGGGCCGGGAATTTAAGACCCGAGCCTGGGCATGACGCAGCTTGGAGGCGGCCACCATTTCCATGGCCTTGGTGATTTGCTTGGTCGACTCCATACTGCGGATGCGGTTTTTGATTTCCTTGGTAGAAACGCCAGCCATGGTCAGCCTCCTTCCTTACTCGTTTACTACGAACTCGGTCAGAAGCTCGGTGATGGCCTGTTTCAGGCTCTCTTCAGTGGCCTGTTCCAATTTGCCGGTTTCCCGGATGGCTTCCAGTACGGATGCATAGCGGTTATCCATGAATTCGTACAGGCGAGCCTCAAATTCGGGGATCTTTTCCACAGGAACGTCCTTCAGATAGCCGCCAACTACGGCAAAAAGGATACAAACCTGGTGGGCGACTTCTACAGGTGCATTGTTGCTCTGCTTTAGTACGGCAACGATGCGCTCGCCAAGAGAAAGTCTTGCTTTGGTATCTGCGTCAAGGTCAGAACCGAACTGTGCGAAGCTTTGCAGCTCCCGATACTGGGAGTACAGCAGCTTCAAAGAGCCGGAAACCTTTTTCATAGCTTTGATCTGGGCATCACCACCAACACGGGAGACGGAAATACCGGGGTTCACAGCGGGCATAATGCCGGCATTGAACAGCTCGGATTCCAGGAAGATCTGGCCGTCGGTAATGGAAATAACATTGGTGGGGATATAGGCAGAAACGTCGCCTGCCTGGGTCTCGATGATGGGAAGTGCAGTCAAACTGCCGCCGCCCAATTCGTCAGACATTTGTGCTGCACGTTCCAAAAGACGGGAGTGCAGGTAGAAAACGTCGCCGGGGTAGGCTTCCCGTCCGGGGGGACGGCGAATCAGCAGGGAAATGGCACGGTAGGCCACAGCATGCTTACTCAGATCGTCATAGATAATGAGAACATCCTTGCCCTGATGCATGAAATGTTCACCCATGGTGCAGCCTGCATAGGGGGCAATGTACTGCATGGGAGCCAGTTCAGAGGCAGTGGCGGAGACCACAATGGTATAGTCCATAGCGCCGCCGGCAGTCAGGTTATCTACCACTTGTGCCACGGTGGAACGTTTCTGACCGATGGCGACATAAATGCAGATGACATTTTTGCCCTTCTGATTCAGGATCGTGTCCGTTGCGATGGTAGTTTTACCGGTCTGACGGTCGCCAATGATAAGCTCACGCTGACCCCGGCCAATGGGGATCATGGAGTCGATGGCTTTGATGCCGGTCTGCAGAGGACGGCTGACGTGCTGCCGGGCAATGATGCCCGGAGCGGGCATTTCAATAGCACGGAAACCTTCTGCTTCAATGCTGCCCTTGCCGTCGATGGCCTCACCCAAAGCGTTCACAACGCGGCCAATCAGTTTTTCGCCCACAGGCACGGATACGACACGGCCGGTACGTTTGACAGTATCGCCCTCTTTGATGCCGTTATCTGTGCCGAGGATAACAACGGAAACCGTGTCTTCCTCTAAGTTTTGCGCCATGCCGAAAGAACCGTTGGGGAACTCCACCAGTTCACCGGCCATGCATTTATCCAGTCCGGAAACTCTTGCAATACCGTCGCCCACAAGGATCACAACGCCGGTTTCGCTGGCTTCCAGCCGATTTTCGTAATTTTTAATTTGCTCACGAATAATTTTCGTGATTTCTTCAGGTCGTAATTCCATAGTGTACCTGCTTCCTTTTCTCAGAGTACGGTGCTACCCAGCATTGTGCGGATGGAGGCAAGACGGTGCGCTACTGTGTCATCCAGCTGCTTACCGTCATAATCCAGGCGCACGCCGCCCAGGACCCGGGGATCCACCCGGTTGGAAAGGGAGACTTGCTTGCCGGTGAGAGCGCAAAGTTTCTCCCGGAGTTTGTCCGCTTGTGCTGCAGTCAAGGTAACTGCGGTTACAGCCGTGACCGGCAGAATATTATGATCTGCGTTGTAGCAGTTTACATAGGCATCGCAGCAATCGGAAAAATGTCGGGCATAGTTCTTCTCTGTGAGGATTTTCAGAAAATTCAGAACATAGGCATGCACTGCTTGCCCAAAGGTTTCGGTCAGCAGGTCGCATTTTTCCTGTTTGGATAAATTCGGACAGCCAAGCAAACGCAAAAAATCCGGTTCGCTGCCGAAGCTTTGCCGCAAAATGTCAAGCTGCTGCATGATCACATCCGCAAGACCTTCGCTATTGGCCAGATCGTAGAGCGCCCGGCCGTATACAGTTCCAACCTCTGTCATAGCTGTTCACCCAATTCGTCAATAAAGTGATCCACCAGATTGCTCTGGTCAGCAGAGGTGAGCTCCCGGGCTACAACTTTCTCCGCAATGGCCATTGCCATATCGGAGATCTCGTTCTTTGCATCGTTGATAGCCTTTTTCTTTTCCATGGCGATGTCTGCAGATGCCTTGCTCAGCATGGCAGAGGCCTCCGCATTCGCCTGGCGGAGGATTTCCTCCTCCTTGGCTTGACCGCGGGCGGTGGCATCCTTGACGATGCGCTCGCTGGTTTCCATGGCAGCAGAGAGCTTTTGCTTGTATTCTTCTTCCATGGCTACGGCGTTTGCCTTGGCAGTGTCGGCTTCGGAATACATATCGTCGATCTCTTTTTGCCGGGAGTGAATGATGTTCATGATAGGGCCATAGAGAAATTTCTTAAACACAAAGAAAAGTGCCAGAGTATTTGCCAGGGTAAAGAGTGCATTAAAGAAATTTACGCCCAGCAGTTCTTCAAAACCTTCCACGTATGTTGCTCCTTTCGTAAGATGTGAAAAGCCTCCCTTACAGAGCAAACAGGATCAGGAAAGCGATCAGCAGAGAGTAGATACCGGTGGTTTCCGTAATGGCACAGCCAAGGATCATGTTGGTACGCAGGTTGCCTGCAGCCTCGGGCTGACGGGCCATGCCCTCCAGAGCTTTGCCTACGGCGTTGCCTTCACCGATAGCGGGGCCGATAGCGCCAACACCCATACAAAGACCGGCACCGATGGCCTTACCAATAATTGCCAATGCACTTGCGATTTCCATAATAGTTTCCTCCTAAATGAATTGTATATTTGAAATTTAATGAATTTCTTAAGTTAGTCTGCCTGGGTTTCCGGTTCGGGACAAGAGCCGGCAATATAAACCATGCTCAAAAGGCTAAAGACAAAGGCTTGTACGAAGCCGGAGAACAGGTCAAAGTAAATGCTCAGTACTGCGGGGATACCAAACTGCAAAATGGGGATGTCTGTGAGGATACCTGTATATTGCGCGATACCCAAAAGTCCCAGCACAATAAATACGATGCCAAAGATCTTTCTGGCGGTCTTTTTCTTTTTCACACCCAGCGTGAGCAGTAGAATACCCACAAGAATCACAGCAATGGGGATCACCACAGTGCCGGATAAGATCCGCATGAGCAGGGCCGATGCCATGCTTAAGGCAGTGTAGAGGATGCTGGTAATGACACCGCCGCCGGCCACATTGCCGAAATGACGGAATGCCATGGAAATGGGCTGAGCGATCTCCGAGATGATATTCATGGGGGTCATGACCACCACAGGCTCGGTAAAGCCTTTCAGCCAGCCCACAAAGCCGTTGTTTTTAATGTTGTTGTACCAAATGATGACAGAGGTCATCACTGCCCAGGTCAGCGGAACGCTTAAGTCTGCGGTGGTAGAACGCAGGAAACCGGTCAAGCCGATGAAACTGCCGCAAATGGAAGATAGGAAAATAACGGTGATATACGGTGTCCAATGCGCATTATGGGCGCCCATGGTCTCCGAAACCATGTTGTACATCATCATGATGCCTTTTTCTACCAAAACCTGCTTGCCGGAGGGGCGTTTACTCAGATTCTTTCCCAGAAGAATGGAGGCGATGATCAAAATGGCAGTGACTACGATCAGGGAGATCGTGGTCTGGGTGATTTGAATGGAGAATCCTTCCCACAGAGGAATGGAGAAATAAATATAAGGGCCGGTTACATTTACATTCATACGGTCTTTTCACCTTGCTTTCGGAAGATCTCCCAGATGCTCAATGCCGGACGGACAAAGATTAAGGGCACTACCAGGGAGATTACATTAAAATACTGGGTTTTTACCAGCAGAAACAGAATCAGGAACAATGCAGCCATTCTTAAAAGGTAAGAACCCTGCACCATGAGCTGGCCGGCTTTGACCTCTTGCTGCGCGGCTTTGTTGGCGGCGCGAATGGCGCTGACAGCCATGGCAAAGAAATTGGCCAGTGCCAGGAAAGCACCTATCAGGCCGCCCCGGAGCACCTTTTGGTCAAAGGCGTTGAGAAGCGCGAAGATGCCAAACATGGCGGCAGTACCTATAATAAGGCCCACGGCAACTGCGGCAAGCTGTTTCAGAAAATCTTTACGCCAATCCATGGTTACCTCCGGTCAGTCGTGTTCGTTAAAGGATACAGGGGGCTCGTCCTTTTCGTCTTTGGCCATGAGCTGCATAGCTTTTAAGGAACTGCGAAAGCCCTCTACAGCACAAACGATACCCAAAATAATACCTGCCCACAGTGTCCACTCGCCCCAACCGCATTCATTTTTCAGCCAAAGTGCCAGAAATACAAAGCAGGCGAGGGGGGAAACTACGGACAATCCCAGCTGGGTAAGCCATATGAGAAGTTTCAGGTTTTTCATGTTATCCCCCCAAAACACCATATTCCCCAAAATAACACTTATAGTATACTTTATTCGTTAGCTACATGCAAGAGCAAAAAAGCAAAAAATAAAAAATATTGCCAATAATAGGAGTTTGCCCAAAAGTGCAAAAAGATTTCAAAAAAACCTTTTCAACAGGAGCGAAATATAGTAAACTATTGAAAGAACTATGATGCAAGAGGAGGTGACCGGATTGGAGCAGGAGCTGGAGATCATACAGGGTGTGATTGCCGCTGTGGTTTATCAGAACTACGAAAACGGCTATGCGGTTTTGCGCCTGAATGTGGGCGGCGGCCAAACGGTCACTGTGGTGGGTACGATCCCTATGCCATCTGTGGGTGAACGGCTCATGGTAACGGGAAAATGGGGCACACATCAAAGCTACGGCCGTCAGTTTGAGGCGGAATTTTTGGAGCGGCTGCTGCCGGAGACAGAAACGGAGATCCTTACTTATCTTTCCGGTGGTGCGATAAAAGGTATTGGTCCAGTGACTGCCGCCAGAATCGTACGGAAATTTGGGGCGCAGACCCTGCAAATTTTAGAGCGGGAGCCGGCGCGGTTGGCAGAGATAGCCGGTATTTCATTGAAAAAAGCAGAGGCCATCGGTCGGGAATTTCACAGTCGGGTGGGCCTGCGTCAGCTTATGGAGTTTTTTGCTCAGTACCAATTGCCGGCGGAGCTTGCGATTCGTGCTTATCAGCTTTATGGGGAACAGACTACAGAGCTTTTGTATGATGATCCGTATTTGCTGACGGAGGAATCCTTGGAAGCGCCTTTTGGGGCTGTAGACCGGTTTGCCATTGAGTTGGGCGTGGCGGGGGACGACCCCCGTCGGGTATGCGCAGGAATTCATTTTGAGCTTACTTATAATTTAACTGCCGGACATAGTTTTTTGCCCGAGGACAAGCTCATAGCAGCCACAGAGCAACTGCTCAGTGTATCACAGGATGTGGTGGAAGCTCAGCTGGAGAAAATGGTGGCAGAGCAAAGGTTGGTGCGCCATATGTTGGCGGGCGTCAGCGTTGTTTATTTGCCTGCTTTATATGAAGCGGAGTGTCAGATTACCGGCAGACTGCTCGCCGGGGCAAGGCTGTCTTTTTCCGAGCCGAAAGATCTGCAAAAGATGCTGTCTCAGCTGCAAGAGAGCAGCGGCATTACTTATTCCGGTCAGCAGCTTCAGGCCATTGCCCAAGCGGCAAACAGCGGCCTTTTGCTGATTACAGGAGGTCCGGGCACTGGCAAAACTACGATTTTGAAGGGCATTTTGTCTCTGCTTGGGGGAATGCAGCTGCGCTGTGCGCTGGCAGCGCCTACCGGTCGGGCAGCAAAGCGTTTGACCGAGGTGACCGGAGAAGAAGCGGCTACCATACACCGGCTGCTGGAGGCAGGGATCGACCCCCAAACCGGGAAGATGGTGTTTGCCAGAGACGAAAATAATCCCTTAAAGGCCGATGTGGTGATCGTCGATGAGATGTCCATGGTTGATGTGTTGCTCTTATCTGCGTTATTGCGGGCGATTCCGGAAGGAAAACGATTGATCTTTGTGGGCGACCCGGATCAGCTTCCTCCGGTAGGGCCGGGATTCCCCTTTGGAGATTGTCTGCGCAGTCAAGTGCTGCCGGTTGTGCGACTGACGGAAATTTTCCGGCAAGCTCAGGAGAGCTTGATCGTTATGAACGCTCACCGGGTCAACCGGGGTGAGCTGCCGGACTTAAAAGACAGGAGCAGCGATTTCTTTTTTCTGCCTTGCCGCAGTGAGGAGGAGGTGCGGGAGACTGTTGCCGGACTTTGTACTACGCGTCTTCCTAATAACATGGGTATTGCACCGGATCAAATTCAGGTGCTTTCACCCACCCGCAAGGGCGGTGTTGGCACAGGAATGCTGAACCGGATATTGCAAACTGCATTAAATCCTGCGTCGCCAGCAAAAAAAGAACGCCAATTCGGAGAATTTTTTTTCCGGGAAGGCGATCGGGTGATGCAAATTCGAAATAATTATGATATAATGTGGGAAAAGACCGACGGCAGTGCCGTGGGTATGGGTATTTTTAACGGAGATATTGGCACGGTCATCCAAATGGATATGCAAGGCCAAACCATGACGGTTTGTTTTGATGATCGTGAGGCTTGTTACGATTTTACCCAGCTGGGTGAGCTGGAGCCTGCTTATGCCATTACGGTGCATAAAAGTCAGGGCAGTGAGTATCGGGCGGTGATCCTGTGCGCATGGAACGGATCGCCCTATTTGCTTAGCAGGAAAGTTTTATATACAGCGATTACCCGGGCAAGAGACTTGCTGATCGTTGTAGGATCCCGGGAAACTGTGGAGGCAATGACCGAAAATGGGAAAACCGGCCGCAGATATACTGGGCTGAAGCTGCGTTTACAGGGGAAAGTGGTATGAAAATACATGAGGTTTTGGGTCGGTTGCTGTTTCCGCCCAAATGTGTGCTGTGCGGCAAAGTCCTGGAAAAGGAAGAAACGGATCTGTGCAGAGCCTGCCGCACGGAGGATCCCCGTTGGTCAAAAGGACATCGAAAGCTGCCTTTCATCACGGATTTTGCAGCGGTGTGGTATTATGAAGACTATGTTCGCCGGAGTATTCTGCGTTACAAATTCTACGGTGCCAGGGGATATGCCGGTGTTTACGGACGTATGCTTGCCATGGCGTTGCAGGAGCAGAATTTGACGGATTTTGATCTTTTGACTTGGGTGCCAACCGGAACACTCCGCAAACTGCGCAGAGGGTATGATCAGGTGGAGCTTCTGGCCAATGCCGTGGGGCAGGAGTTGGGTGTTACACCGGTTCGTCTGCTGAAAAAGGTCAGGAATAATCGTCCACAATCCGGAATTGTAGGAGATGCCCAGCGCAGAGCCAATGTGTTGGGTGTTTACCGGGTGGTGGAAGATGCAGATTTGGAAGGAAAACGGATTTTGCTGCAGGATGATATTATTACCACCGG
Organism: Faecousia sp.; assembly: GCA_045532105.1. Taxonomy (GTDB): domain Bacteria; phylum Bacillota; class Clostridia; order Oscillospirales; family Oscillospiraceae; genus Faecousia. Next base: position 3,214 of record JAZSFE010000049.1, on the reverse strand, counting down.
CGCTACGGCAGGGGAAGCGGCCAGAGTGTTGCTGACTGCCGGGGCAGCGGAAGTAAATTGCGGCGCTGTGGCAGTTGCCCGGCGCAAAGGAAAAGAAAAGTAGGTGTAGGTTATGCAATTATTTTCTTATGATTTGGGTATTGACCTGGGTACAGCCAATGTGCTGATCTATGTGGATGGAAAGGGTGTCGTGATTCGGGAACCTTCTGTGGTTGCTGTGGATAAAAATACCGGTAGAATCCTGCAGGTTGGCGCAGCTGCCCGGAATATGCTGGGCAGAACCCCAGGTAATGTGGTTGCCATGCATCCGCTGAAAGACGGCGTGATCTCCGACCATGAGATGACAGTTAAGATGCTGCAATCCTTGTTCCGGGAGGCATCCAAATCCTCTATCTTCACACCTAAGCCCAGAGTGGTTATTTGCGTGCCCAGCGGTGTTACTGAGGTGGAGGAGCGGACGGTCATCAATGCTGCTATTGACGCAGGCGCCCGCCGGGTTTATTTGATTGAAGAACCTTTGGCTGCAGCCATGGGTGCAGGTTTGGATATTAAAGGCCCCACAGGACAAATGGTAGTGGATATTGGCTGTGGTACAACGGATGTGGCGGTGCTTACCTTAAACGGCGTGGCGGTTTCGTCTTCTATTAAGGTTGCAGGCAATGCCTTTGACGAAGCTATTGCCCGTTATGTGCGCCGCAAGCACGGCGTGGTGATCGGTCAGACAATGGCAGAGGATATTAAGATCCAAATTGGTTGTGTGTATCCCCGTCCGGAGACCATCAGCATGAATATTCGCGGCAGAGATGTAAAGACCGGCGTGCCCAGAGAGGTGACGTTGCTTTCCTCCGAGCTTTGTGAGCCCCTGTCCCGTCTTGGAAAGCAGATCGCAGACGAGATCTTATCCGTGCTTGAGGAGTCTACACCGGAGCTTGTCAGCGATGTTGCCAGCAACGGCATTACCCTTACCGGCGGCGGCAGCCAGATCTGGGGTATGGATAGACTTTTGACAGAGAGAACGGAGATCATGTGCACTTTGGCAGATGACCCCGATTCTTGCGTAGCCTACGGCTGCGGCAAGAGCCTTAGCTGGATCAACCACATGCAGGAGGGCCCCATCAATATTGCAAGAAAGCGCATTATGCGCGGATAAAGAAAAACCCGGAATGGTATCATTCCGGGTTTTATTATGCAATGGATTACAGAATCAAACAGATCAGGCCTGTAGCGCCTTCGTTGACAATGCGGCTCAAGCTGCCACGGAATTTGGCCCTTACATCATCTGGCATCCGGATCACCTTGGCCGTCAGACCCTCCTGGATCAGGTCATATACGGATTTGCCGAAAATATTGCTTTCCCAGAGCTTGTCGGGATCTTCGCCTGTTAAATAAGTAATCAGATCCTGGGACTGTTTTTCTCCGCCCACCATGGGGCTGATTTCCGTGTCGATGTCCACACGGATCATGTGGATGGATGGCGCACCGGCTTTCAGCTTTACGCCAAACGCGCCGTTTTTCCGCAGAAGTTCCGGAGATTGGAGCGTCATTTCTGCGGCAGAGGGCATTACCACTCCGTAACCGGTGGCCTTGGCGGCGGAGAGGGCATCGGAAATCTTGTCATATTCCTTTTTCGCTGCGGACAGTTCGGTGAGCAGGCTCAGCAGCTGCGCATCTGTTTCAATGGGCATACCTGCCTTGGCGCTGAGGATCTCGTAGAAGAGAGATTCCGGGAAGCTCAGGGCGCAGGATACTTTTCCTGTGGCAAGGTCGATACTGCGCAGATTCATATCCTGCACTTGTTCCAACTGCATCAATTGGCTGAGTGCTGATTGAGCCTGACCTAAAGTGCTTATTTTTCCGGCAACAGTCAAAAGTGCATCGTATACCGCGGCTTTCACAGGGTGTTCTGCCTCCAGAGCATCCATCCAACGGGGAAGGTAGACCTGCAGCTCCTGCATGGGGAATGCGAAAAGAAGTTCCTGCAGCAGTTGCGCGATGTCCTCCCGGGTCAGGGATTGACAGTCGGCAATGGAGGCATCCACACCGTGGGTTTGCCAGATTTCCTCCTTTACCTGCCGTGCGGCATCTGCACCGGGGAGTCGGGAGTTGATGACTACAAGAAATGGCTTTCCGGTAGCTTTCATATCTTCAATGGCCCGCCGTTCTGCGTCCAAATAATCACTGCGGGGAATGTCGGTGATGGTGCCATCGGTGGTGACCACAAGGCCGATGGAGCAATGCTCCTGCATGACTTTTTTCGTGCCCAGTTCAGCGGCATCCGTTAGGGGGATCTCATAGTCAAACCAGGGTGTTGTGACCATACGGGGCATGCCCTCTTCTTCAGCACCTACAGCACCGGTTACCATGTAACCTACGGAATCGATCATGCGAACCCGGAGCAGGGTCGTGCCGTCAGGGGAGATCTCCACAGCTTCTTCCGGCACAAATTTCGGCTCGGAAGTCATGATGGTTTTTCCGGAACCGCTTTGTGGGAGTTCGTCTTTGGCCCGCTCCTTCCGGTACGGATCATCGATCTCGGGTATCACCAATTCTTCCATAATGCGCTTGATCAAGGTGGATTTGCCTGTTCGAACAGGGCCCACGACACCTACATAGATATTGCCGCCGGTTCTGGCAGCAAGCCTTTCATAAATATTATCCATAGCCAGCCTCCTCATCCGGCAGGAGGGACGGCTCCTGCCATGGTCTATCACAGAGTATGTCCGTGGCTAAAAAAATAGAACTTGAAGAAGAAAAACCGTAACATGGCAAAGGAAAATAAAAAGGGGCGCGCTGCAGAAAATGTAGCGCGCCCGAAGGTTAGTGGTCAATCAGCACAGGGACAGGGTTTGTACTCGGGGTCCGTGGTGTCGCAGCCGTCACAGCCGCTGGGAGCAAATTGTGATGTGGGGAAGGGGATGCGGGAGAACATTTCACAGGGGTCCTCGGTGCAGCCGGGGGCGTCGCAGCATTCTTTTACAGGAATGGCATAATCCAGCACCGGCACGATGAGTTGGGCATCCCGTTCCAGACGGATGATGGAGAATTGGCCCAGGGTCACATATAGCCGTCTGCGTTCTCCGGACAGAACCAGATCGTCATCGAACATTTCACGGATCACGGCAGGGATCTGCAGAGCGCATTCTTCCCGGCAGGAGTCCTCGCAGACCTCCCGCACCCGGGAGGACAGCACCATGGGATCCAACACTTCCACCAC
>JAZSFE010000044.1:0-8160 GCA_045532105.1 Faecousia sp. | reverse complement strand
TCTCAATCGTGCCATCTTCATACGTACCATATTCAGCCTTACCCAATAACTCGATGACACCGTCTTCGGCAATATGATAAACAAAAAGATCTGCTCCGCCGTCAAGAAGACCTTTTTCGACGCTGACAGTGACACGCACCGGAAAACCGATCTCCTGATGTCCTTCAAAATATAAAGGGAAGAGTCGTCCTTCCGACAGAGATTCATACCCGTTTTGACTTGCAAGAGAATTTAACAATTCATCGGTTTTGGAATCAGATCTTCCCGGCTCGGCAGATGCAACGATTGTACGCACATTGGTCAAGATTTGTGCCAACTCTTCCTCCGGCAGTCCTGCATAATACTTCTGTTCTTCATCGGTCATTTTGCCAGTTTCCACACGAACGGAGGAAGTAATGGTTCTATCAGGCTCATTAGAGAGCGGAATATCAAAATCAGAATTGCGGTCTTCCGGCAAAAGCGTCATATCAGCCGGAGGAAAGTCCGTTCCGGGCTGATTATTTTCAGATTGATCCGGTGGATTGTCATTCTGCTGCGGTGGCTTGGTCTCAGACGATCCCGGATCGGTCGTTGCAGGCGGCTGCGTTGTATTTTCCGGAGAAGTTGACGCGGTTTCGTTACCGTTACTGCCGTTTTCGCCACCGGAGTAACCGCCACCGTAGATGGCATATGAGCCGTTGAGGTAATAGATGCCATCCCCGGCACGAGGCACATTGGAAACGCCGTCGTTAGGTGTGCCTTCTCTCCCGTCACCCTCATAGCCCGTTCCTTTGCAAATTGGACATTGACCGTCGTGATTTCTTGCATATATGCACCATTCGTTGTTGTGCCAAACCACTCTTTCTCCGGTGCAATCCGGGCATTGGTTGTAGTACTGCCCTTGTGTACAGGGGCCCGATCCCGGACCGCCCTGACACTGGCCGGTGCCGTTACAATTATCACAATCAATTGTGTCATCGCCCAGACGCTTGCCGGTGCCTTGACATAATCTGCATTTGCCTGTGCCGTTGCAATCGCCACACATTTCTATTGTTTGTCCTGTGCTGTTGCATCTGCCGCAGGGGAGTTTCCCGTCTTTGCAATCCACGGCATCACAGGTGTATATTCCGTCACCGCCACAGCAATGGCACTGGTGAAGAATCTTTGCCTCGACGGGGAAAGCCGTAAATGCCACAATGAGAGTGAGACTGATAACAAGTGAAATCAGTGAAATTGGTTTCTTCAAGTAAATACCTCCTTATTAGATCTCCTTATGTTAAGATTATAACACATTCATCTGATTTTTTCACCGTTTTCCAGAGTTGTCAATGACATTTGTGGAAAGTATATTGTGTTTATTTAGCGTATTTCTTAAAATTAAGCTATAAAATTATGTTGTATCGTTTTCGGTAATAGTCATTGACTTTTGCGAAAAATGCATTGCGTTTATTCTGCGTTTTTCTCAAAATGAAACTATATCATTATTCATCCAGCAAACTTTGTTGGTCTTTTATAATGACAAAAGCAACACCATCATAACTGTAAAGCTGCGGCGTATCATCATTCTTGATTTTATTCCGGATAGGTTAATATCCCATAGACGCACTAAAAATATCATTGTAAGAACATTATAGCATAAAATTATGACTTTTTCTACACTTTTCTAAAACATTATAACGGCAGGAAGCAAAAACTTCCTGCCGTTTAGTTTCTATGACACAAGCTGTTTGTTGACAGAATATCAGACTTTTTTGAGTGTTGCGCAAAAATTATCATAGAGAAGGGAGTACAAACAAAAAAGGACGGACTCTGCGAAAAAAATCGCAAAATCTGCCCCCCAAAGGCCCAAATATTTAGTTCAAGTCCTCCCCAAAGGTCGTTTTTGGGAAATGATATCTTTTGAATTCCACCTTGAAAAATGGCACGAAAAAACCCAGAAACCGTTGTGGTTTCTGGGTCTTCCGAACCGATATCTTTTTCGGTTCGCATTGTTGGTTGCGGAGGCAGGACTCGAACCTACGACCTCCGGGTTATGAGCCCGACGAGCTTCCAACTGCTCTACTCCGCGATATTCATGCGCTTAACGGGCGAGGTGCCGTTTCGTGCTTGGGTATTATAGCATGGGGGCTTTTGTTTGTCAACACCTTTTTCCTGTTACTACAGTATAACCCTAATTCCCAAGCTTATGCAAAAATCCCCGGGGCACGACCCCGGGGAATGTGCTTAGAATCTGCACTTTTCTTCGATGTATGCTTTTAACTGGCTGATGGGAACACGCACCTGCTCCATGGTATCGCGGTCGCGGACTGTGACACAATCGTCAGCGGGAGTTTCCTCATCGCCCACGGTCTGAAAGTCTACAGTGATGCACAGAGGAGTGCCGATCTCATCTTCCCGACGGTAACGCTTGCCGATGGAGCCGGCATCGTCAAAGTCCACCATGAAGTCCTTCTTCAGCTCCCGGTAGATCTCTTCAGCCTTGGGGCTGAGCTTCTTGGAAAGGGGAAGCACGGCTGCCTTGAAAGGTGCAAGTGCGGGGTGCAGTCTCAGAACGGTACGAACATCGTCCTTGCCGTTTTTATCTTGACCCACTACTTCTTCGTCATAAGCTTCGCACAGGAAGGCCAAAGCTACGCGGTCGCAGCCCAGGGACGGCTCGATAACATAGGGGATATAGTGCTCGTTGCGCTCCTGATCGTAGTATTCCAGATTCTTGCCGGAGGCTTCCTGGTGGCGGCCCAGGTCATAGTCGGTACGGTCAGCGATGCCCCACAGTTCGCCCCAGCCGGAGCCAAAGGGGAACTGGTACTCAATGTCCGTGGTGGCACGGGAGTAGAAGGCCAGCTCTGCAGGATCATGGTCGCGCAGCCGCAGGGATTCCTTTTTAATACCCAAGGAGGTCAGCCAGTTGACGCAGAAATCCTTCCAATAGGCAAACCACTCCAGGTCAGTACCGGGTTGGCAGAAGAATTCGCATTCCATCTGCTCAAACTCACGGGTACGGAATGTAAAGTTGCCGGGGGTGATCTCATTACGGAAAGCTTTGCCTACCTGGCATACGCCAAAGGGCAGCTTTTTCCGGGTGGTGCGCTGGATGTTGGCAAAGTTTACGAAAATACCCTGTGCGGTTTCAGGCCGCAGATAAGCAATAGAGGAGGAGTCTTCCGTAACACCGATCTTGGTCTGGAACATCAGATTGAAGTTACGAATGGAGGTAAAGTGGTGCTTGCCGCAGTTGGGGCAGACCACATCTTCATGGTCGGCGATGAAATCGTTCATCTGGTCGGTGTTCATAGCGTCTACATTCACAGCTTTGCCACTTTCGGATGCGGAGATCAGCTGGTCAGCACGTTGACGGGAACCACAGCCTTTGCAGTCCACCAGAGGGTCAGAGAAAGAGCCCACATGGCCGGTAGTGACCCATGTTTGAGGGTTCATGATAATGGCGGCATCCAGACCCACATTATAGTCGGATTCCTGGACAAACTTCTTCAGCCAGGCTTTTTTGACATTGTTTTTAAATTCAACACCCAGAGGACCGTAGTCCCAGGAATTGGCCAAACCACCGTAAACTTCAGAGCCGGGGTACACATAGCCACGGTTTTTACATAAGTTTACAATCATCTCTAAGGTTTTTTCGCTGTTTTTCATTCTTTTTTCCTCCAAAATCGGAATCGGTATTTAATACATTCATTATACAGGTATTATGCTGTAAATCAAGCATTTTCTTCATAGGAAAGCACCAGATCCGGGCCCAGATCTTCGGCCATAAGTTCGTGCACATATTCGCCCAGCTCCACGGCAGTCATGTTCTCAAAAAATTCCGGTTGCAGAACCTTTACCAGGTGCACATGCACATCTGTAGGCTTTAGGCGCAGGGCGTTATGAAAGACCTTGTTGGTGTTTTGCAGAGTGCAGACCACTACGGGCACTTTGGTCTTTTGCGCGATCTTAAACACACCGTGGCGGAACTTATGCAGTTTGCCGTCCATACTGGTGTAGCCTTCGGGGAACACAGCGATGGAGACCATGTCCTGTTGGATTAGTTTAATGCAGTTTAGGATGGTTTTCAGCGCTTCCTTGTCATTTTCCCGGTTAATGGGTTGGCACAGGATCTTGTGCATCAGTTTGCCTACCAGGAACATATTCATATTTTCCCGCTTGGTGATAAAAGCAAGCTGACTTTTGGGGAACATACCCAGCAGAGTAACGGGGTCAAGGTCATTGATGTGGTTGCACACCAGGAAGAACCGCCCATCTTTTGGGATGTTTTCCACGTCTTTCGTGTGTACGCGCATTTGCAGGATCGTCATAACGGCGGGGATATAGAGCCTGAGCAGACCGCGGTAGAATTTACTGTCATGTTCCTGAGGTACAGAAAAATCCACCAACCGGCAGGCCAGCCACAGTACGGCAAAAGCGATGCCGCCCAGCACCAAAAAACTGCCCAAAAAGCCTAATAGAAGCCACAGCAGCCACCAGGCTGATGCAAAAGCTCCGCCCAGTACGCATGCCGCGGCAGATATCGCGGCTGACAGGATTAAGATTCCGCCAATAAGCATAAAGACCCTCCGTGAAACGCATTTTTACCATTATACTCCATTTCTTCTTTGGAAACAAGGCTTTATTCTTCACAAATAGTTTTTTCCAAAAAGGGTGGAAATTGTTGCTTTCGGCTGTTATAATAAAGACACTTTTAAGGGGGTGCGGTTTATTGGCTGAGAAAAAGGAACGGATCTGGGAACTGGATGCTTTGCGCGGCCTGTGTATTTTAGGTATGCTCATTGTGCATTTGGTGTATGATCTTGTTGACCTGTATGGCCTTGTAAGCTGGGAATATCCCCCTGCCTTTACCTTTGTGCAAACCTGGGGCGGTGTGCTGTTTTTGCTGATCTCCGGTATCAGTGTCACCCTTGGCCGCCATCATCTAAAAAGAGGGTTGATCGTGCTGGGCTGCGGCTTTGTATGCACAGCCGTCACTGCGGGAATGTATTTTTTGGGTTTTGCAGGCAAGGGCATGATCATCTATTTTGGTGTGCTGCACTGCCTGGGCGTATGCATGCTGCTGTGGCAACCGGTAAGGAAGCTCCCGGTTTGGGCACTGGCTGCGCTGGGTGCGCTGGCTGTTGCCGTGGGTTTTTGGGTGGTTGACCCGGCCGTGGTCGATGTCGTTTGGCTGATTCCTTTGGGCTTGACATTTCCCGGCTTTCAGTCTTCGGATTATTTTCCCTTGCTGCCGTATTTTGGTTTCTTCCTGCTGGGCGCAGTGCTGGGGAAAACGCTTTACCGCAAAAAACAATCGCTTATTCCTGGGGTGCGGGAAAGCGCTCCTGTGATCGCATTTTTGCGGTTTTGCGGGAAACATTCTCTTTGGATTTATTTGCTGCACCAGCCTGTGCTGAGCGGGGTGCTGTACTTGGTATCCTTTGCTGTATAACGGAGGTATTTTATGAAAAAACGAAGAAGTGCGGCACTGCTTCCCTGGCTGATTCTCGGCCTTGGTATTTTGGGCGCGTTACTGCGGGCACTGCTGTATGCCACAGGTGTGGATGACAAAGGCTTGCTGGTGGATTTTCATATCTATCATATTTTGCTGGGAGTTTTGACAGTGCTTACGGGTGCATGCCTGGTTTTCCTTACAAGGAATTTAAAGCAGGCGGGGAAATACGGCTTTAATTTCCCCAAATCTGTCATCAGTGCCGTGGGTTCTGCTGCTGCAGCAGTGGGCTTTGCGGTTTCCTCTTTGCAGATGCTCATCAACGAGGGAGAGGGGCTTGCCACAGCCAGCGCCCTTTTGGGACTTATAAGTGCCGGAATACTGGCTGTTTTGGCCTTTGCCCGGCTGCAAGGAAAGCAGCCTAACTCCGTGCTTTCCATGGTGATCTGCGTGTTTTTAATGGTGCGGTTGGTGTATTGCTACCGATTGTGGAGCGCAGACCCTCAGCTGCAGGACTATATTTTCGCGCTTTTGGCCAATACCGGTGCCATGCTGGCATGTTATTTTAATGCGGCGTTTGCCACGGATGAGGGAAATCGCCGGCTGCATACGCTGCTGCATTTGGCTGCCGTGTACTGCGCGGTGGTATGCTTGCCTTTCAGCGATGATGTGATTTTTTATGCCGCTGTTGCGGTGTGGATGTTTACGGATCTTTGCGATCTGACCCCTATGCCCCGAACTTTTGAAAAAGTGGAGTAATGTGATGTATTTACCGGAAGCTGTCAATACCTGTATTCAGATCCTGGAGGATGCCGGTGCGGCCTGCTACGCTGTAGGAGGCTGTGTTCGGGATGCTTGCCTTGGTCTGACTCCGCAGGATTACGATCTGTGTACCAGCGCAACGCCGGAAACGGTCCGCAGGCTTTTTGCGGAATATCCTTTGGTGCTGGCGGGAGAAAAGCACGGCACTGTGGGTGTGGTCACAGAGCAGGGTGTGGTGGAGATCACCACCTTCCGCACGGAAGGGGATTATCAAGATAGCCGTCACCCGGATTGGGTAAAATTTACGGACGCGATTGAGGACGATCTTGCCCGGCGGGATTTTACCGTCAATGCCATGGCTTATTCTCCTACCCGGGGATTTGCCGATCCCTTTGGGGGGAGAGGAGATCTTCAGGCAGGTGTTTTGCGGGCCGTTGGCCATGCGCCTACTCGGTTCCGGGAAGATGCCCTGCGGATCCTCAGGGGTGTGCGGTTTGCGGTGCGGTTTCATTTCACACCGGAAAAAGAGACCTTGGCGGCCATGGTGGAGCTTGCCCCGACCATGGAAAAATTGGCGGCAGAGCGCGTGTTTGACGAGTTATGTAAACTGCTTCCGCTGATCACAACCGAAGATCTCATCACCTTTGCCCCTGTGCTGACTGCGGTTTTACCTGAACTTGGGCCTACTGTGGGATTCCAACAGTGCAGTCCCCATCATCTTTATGATGTCTATACGCATACGGCTCATGTTGTAGCGTCTGCGCCTAAAAATCTGGCGGTGCGATGGGCGGCATTGTTGCACGATGTGGGCAAGGTGCCTGCCTTTACGCAGGATGAAAATGGCCGGGGACATTTTTATGGCCATGCTGAGGTCAGTGCCCAAATGGCGGACGCGGTGCTCCTGCGGCTGAAAGCGCCTACCCAGCTGCGTCAGCAGGTGGTGTTTCTCATAGAGCATCATATGCAGACCATCACCCCTGACCGCAAGCTGCTGCGCCGTTTGCTCAGCCGGTATGGAGAGGAAAATCTGCGTTTGCTGCTGGCACTGCAGGAGGCGGATTTTTGCGGCAAGGGCGTAGTGGGAGATACAGAGGATTTTTCCGCGGTGCACGCACAGCTGGACGAGATCGTCGCAGAGAATGCCTGCCTGCGTATTACGGATCTGGCCATCGACGGCCATGATCTAATGGCCCTTGGCTATCAGGGAAAGGAAATCGGGCAGGAGTTGGATCGCCTGTTAAATATGGTGCTGGAGGAAGTGTTGGAGAATACGCCCGAGGCTTTGCGCAGCGCCGCAGAAAAGGAGAAGAAATTATGAATATTGCTATTGTTACCGGAGCAAGCTCCGGCATGGGCCGCCAGTTTGTTTTGCAGTTAAGCAAATATGTTCAGGTGGAGGAGATTTGGGTCATCGCCCGTCGGGCGCAGGCTCTGGAATCTTTGAAAGAGGAGATCCCTGTGCCGGTGCGGGTCATTTCTCTTGACCTATGCGACGCCGAGAGTTTTGATACGTATGCCCAGCTGCTCAGCGAGGAAAAACCCAATGTAAAGCTGCTGGTCAATGCCGCAGGTTTTGGCAAGTTCGGTGATTTTGATAAAGTATCTTTGGAAGACGAGTGCCGGATGCTGGACTTAAACTGCAAGGCTCTGGTGATGATCACCCGCCTGACCCTGCCCCACATGACCCGGGGCAGCCATATTCTGCAGCTGGACAGCCTGTCTGCCTTTCAGCCCGTGCCTTACATTACCACGTATGGTGCGACCAAGGCTTTTGTGCTCAGCTATACCCGGGCGATGAACACGGAATTAAAGCCCCGGGGCATCCGCTGCATGGCAATGAATCCCGGCTGGGTGAAAACGGAGTTCTTCAACCATGCTTTGGAGACCAACGAGGAAAACCGGGTGCAGTATTATAACCACCTGTACGAAGCAGAGGATGTGGTGGCCACAGGCCTTAAGGATCTGTACCGCACCAAAAAGGA
>JAZSFE010000032.1:0-16965 GCA_045532105.1 Faecousia sp. | reverse complement strand
AAAGCAGGCCGCAGCCACGAATTTGAGATCGCTTCCGCCGCTGTCAGCCGGGAGGAACTGGGCAACCCCATTTACCCACCCGCCCAGCGGGAGCTGCAAAAGCACGGCGTTTCCTTTGACCGCCGCCGCGCCCGCCAAATCACCGCACAGGATTTGGACCACTATGACAGCATTTACTATATGGACCGCAGCAACGCCCAATATCTTCGCCGAATGTTTGGCCTGCAAGCAGACAAGTGCCGCCCTCTGCTTCCCCACGACGTAGCCGACCCCTGGTACACCGGCGATTTCTCCCAGACCTGGGACGATATTTTAGAGGGCTGCACCCGAATCTTGGAGGAATGTTCATGCTGAACCGGGAACTTCTGGAGCAGGGTCTTGCCGACCTGCCCCTGTATACTTTTCACTTCATCACCCCTGACGATCTGGAATTTGCCGACCGCATCCGCTGGATCTGCGAGCATGATTGCCCCATGTACGGCAAGACCTGGGCCTGCCCGCCGGGAGTAGGTTCTGTAAAAGAATGTGAGGCAAAGTGCAAGAAATTCCAAAACTGCCTTATGATCTCCACCATCACCGAGGTAGATGACATCGGGGACATCCAAGCCACCCTTGCTACCCGCCCCGATCATGAAAAGGTCACCAATCAAGTGCGGGATCTTTTCCGGGAGCAGAATATAAATCCGTATATTTTGTCCACGGAAGCCTGCGCCATATGTGAGCGATGCGCCATTGCCGACGGTCTTCCCTGCCGCTATCCCGGCCGGATGCATCCCTGTGTGGAAAGCCACGGCATCAATATACTTTCCCTGTTGGAATCCATGGGCCTTAATTTCCAATACGGTGAAAATGTGGTCACTTGGTTTTCCCTGCTGTTCTATTAAAAAGAAAACCCCGGCTTGCCAAAGCAAGCCGGGGTCATTTGTTTTACATGGTATAGTTATCGAAATAACCCTGCACCAGGATAATGGGCGTACCCTTATCACCAGAGCCACTGGTCAGATCGCACAGAGAACCGATCAAGTCCGTCAGCCGACGGGGAGTCGTACCCTGAGATGCCATAGTGCCGGCAAGATCGCCCTTCTGACGAATCCGCTCTTCAATAGCCTTCTTCAATGCATCACCGCTGAGATCTGCAAAATCATTATCTGCCAGATACTTCAGCTTCAGCTCATTGGGCGTACCCTCCAAGCCGGGGGTGTTTGCCACGGAAACGCTGGGGTCAGCCAGCTCCCAGATCTTGCCCACAGGATCCTTAAATGCGCCGTCGCCGTAGACCATAACCTCTACGTGCTTGCCGGTCTTCTTTACCAACTGTGCCTGAATATCCAGCACCAGATCGGTACACTCTCTGGGGAAGAGCTTAATGGTATTCTCCGTAGACTTGTTAGAACCCAGCAGACCGAACTTTTCGTTGCAGCCGCTGCCGTCCACGCTCTTAGTTAAAATATCGTCAAGTCCGCAAACCACTTCTGCGCCATTTTCCTTCAAGATCCGCTTGGTACGCACACGGGTATGAATATCGCAGGTCAGCACACGCTTAGTATAATTCAGGATCACCCGGGGATTGTTCGCAAAAATGATCTCCGCCTCTGCGCCGCTTTCCCGAATCAGATCGCCGTAATACTTTACATAGTCCACCAAAGTAAACGGGTGCAGATTCTCGCCAAAAAGCTCCCGATACTTTTCTTCTGTCAATACATCGGAATAAGGATTGATACCAGCCTCATCCAACTGATCCAAACTCACCAGCTCATTACCCACTTCATCAGAAGGATAGCTGAGCATAAGCACAACTTTCTTTGCACCCTTGGCGATACCACGCAGGCAAATTGCAAACCGGTTACGGGACAGTATGGGGAAGATCACGCCAATGGTCTCACCGCCCAGCTTCGCGCGCACATCTTTTGCAATGGCGTCAATGCTGGCATAGTTGCCCTGAGCACGAGCCACAACAGACTCGGTAACCGCCACAACGTCCCGTTCATTCAGCGCAAAACCTTCACTCTCCGCAGCCTCCAGCACGCTGTCGACCACGATCTTCGCCAAATCGTCACCCTCACGAATAATGGGGCAACGAATACCCCGGGAAGTGGTTCCGACTTTTCTTTCCATACACTACCTCTTTCTCCGGACAGATACATATCCGAACTGGAATAAAACAACGCTAATATTATAACGCATTTTTCATTTTTTTCAACACATTTTTTTGTGTTTTTACAGTGCGGCAAAATTTTTCTGAATGGGCAAAATCTACCGCCAGTCAAGCATTTTCGCAACTTTGGCGCGCTGCATTTACAGCGCGCCAAAATACCTTATACCTTATACCGGGGTTCACAGGTAAGATTTACGCCCAACCGCTTAAACACCTTTTCATCCACCGCAGACAAAATCACCGAGGAATGCACCTCACAGCCCCGCAGCTTGCTCAACTGCTCCATAGCGCACTCAGCCGCAGGATCAGTAACCGCACTGATAGACAAAGCGATCAATGTCTCATCCGTATGCAGTCTGGGATTTCGGTTACCCAAATGATCCACCTTCAAATGCTGAATGGGATCGATGGCCTGCGGGGAGATCAAATGCAGCTCATCCGAAATGCCACCAAGCTCCTTTAATGCATTCAACAGCAGCGCCGAGCTTGCACCCAGCAGCTTAGAGGTCTTACCTGTAACGATCTTACCATTAGGCAGCTCCATAGCCGCCGCAGGCAGATCCGTCTTTTCGGCCTTTTCCAAAGCAGGCTTCACTACGCGCCGGGCAGATACATCCACATTTGCCTTTTTCATAAGCAGCTCCAGCTTAGCAACCACATCATCACTAAGTTTTCCCTGCTTCTGCTCACACAAAGCAGCATAATATCTACGGATGATCTCCTGTCGGGAGGCTTCTTTTGCAGCCTCATCGTCCATAATGCAGTTGCCCACCATATTCACGCCCATATCCGTGGGAGATTTATAAGGGCAGCGACCCAAAATCTTCTCAAACATCGTCACCAGTACCGGGAACGCTTCAACATCCCGGTTATAGTTGACAGTTGTCTGACCATAGGCTTCCAAATGGAACGGGTCGATCATATTCACATCGCTCAAATCCGCGGTTGCAGCTTCATAGGCAAGGTTCACCGGGTGATTAAGCGGAAGATTCCACACAGGAAAAGTTTCAAACTTTGCATAGCCTGCCTGTACGCCCCGCTTATGCTCATGATACAGCTGGCTGGCGCAGGTGGCCAATTTACCGCTGCCCGGACCGGGTGCAGTAACCACCACCAGTTCTCTGGTAGTTACAATATAATCGTTTTTGCCGAATCCCTCATCGGAAACGATATGCGCCGTATCCGAAGGATAGCCGGCAATTGCATAATGATGGTACACCTTCAAGCCCATGCTCTCAAGCCGGGATTGAAAAGCCTTCGCAGCAGCCTGTCCATTATATCGGGTAAGCACCACACTGGAAACATACAATCCAAATCCACGGAAAATGTCCACCAAGCGAATCACATCCCGGTCATAGGTGATTCCCAAATCGCCACGCACCTTATTGCGTTCAATATCAGCAGCATTGATGGCAATAACCATCTCCACCTGATCTTTCAGTTGAATCAGCATTTTCAGCTTGCTGTCCGGCTGAAAACCCGGCAGTACTCTCGCCGCATGATTGTCATCATACAGTTTGCCGCCGAACTCCAAATACAGCTTGCCGCCAAACTGAGCAATGCGCTGGCGGATATGCTCCGACTGGGTCTTCAAATATTTTTCATTGTCAAAGGCGATTTTTCCCATGGTCGCACCTCTTTTCATTACCCTACCGAAACATTGTACTAAATTGTCGGAAAAATAGCAAGGACTTTTCCAAAAGAAACTTTTTTGATAAAATGATATCAGCACATCCTTCGTTGAAAATGCCAAACCGCGGAGCATGAAGCAGATTGCTTTTCCCATTTTGGTATGATAAACTGTTATTATCGTGTTTAACACCTTATAAATTAACTTTAACAACACTAAATAAGTTATTGCTGGAGGATCCTTTATGAAATATTTAGGCATCAATTTCCATATGAAGCACGCTCCCGAATTAGACCCTGGGTTTATCCCCTATGGCATATGGATGGAAAACTATCGCATAGGCGCATCTAAACCCGTTTCCATAGCCATTGAGCGGGACCAAGGCCAGATTTCTGTACGCCACACCATGATTCACGGCACTGTACAGATGCAGGAGGCAGATTACCGCTATATAGAACGATATGTTAAGTTTCTGCTGTGGTCCATTGGTGGTTTCCGAGTCAGCATTTGCGGTTGCAGCGACCTTGCCCAGCGATTAATAAAGGCCTATTCTCCCGAGGGCGAACGGAGCTTCGACTGCGACTTCTTTATGAAACTGTACGAGCGCCCGCTCGAGATCCTTGATCTTCCCCTGGATCAGTGTCCCACTGCAAACGAAACCCCTAAACCCATTGGCGGTCATCTTGAAGGCTGCCGTATCGGTTTTGACGCCGGCGGTTCTGACCGCAAAGTTTCCGCTGTTATTAATGGAGAATGTGTTTACTCCGAAGAAGTCGTCTGGCATCCCAAAAAGAACCCCGACCCTACTTACCAATATGAGGGCATTCTGGATTCCTTCCGTACTGCAGCCTCTAAAATGCCCAGAGTCGACGGCATTGGTGTTTCCTCCGCCGGTGTATTCATTGGAAATGCACCCATGGTTTCCTCCATCTTTTACTGTGTACCCCGGGAACGGTGGGACGAAGTGAAAACTATTTTTGACAGAGCCGCAGCGGAAATTGGCGACGTACCCATTGTCGTAGCCAACGACGGTGATGTATCCGCCCTCGCCGGAGCCATGGGTATGAATTGCGGTTCTATTATGGGCCTTGCCATGGGCACCAGCGAAGCCGTAGGCTATGTAGATCAGAACAAACAGGTCCTTGGCTGGATTAATGAGTTAGCCTTTGCCCCTGTAGATTTGAACGACTCCGCCATGCGCGATGAGTGGTCTACAGATATCGGTGTCGGGTGTAAATATTTCTCTCAAGACGCTGTGATTAAGCTAGCCGCACCTGCTTCTATTCCCTTGGACGAATCTCTAAGCCCTGCTGAAAAGCTGAAAGTAGTACAGGGTCTTATGGCCCAGGATGACCCGCGCGCAGCCAAAATCTTTTCCGATATTGGTAAATATTTGGCATATACCGTGGTACTCTATGCACAGTTTTATGATATCCGACACCTTATGCTATTGGGCCGGGTAATGTCCGGCAAAGGCGGCGATTTGATTTTATCTACCTGCCAGGCAGTACTCTCTGATGAGTATCCTGCGCTAGCCGAAAAGGTGCAGATCATGCTTCCAGATGAGAAGACACGCCGGGTAGGCCAAAGCGCCGCAGCCGCCAGCCTGCCTGAACCGAGAAAATAATTGCACATATTATAACCAGACGCTATACACATATTTCGGAAAGGGAATGCCTATGTTTTATAAAAATGCCAGAATTTATTGTTCTGATTTTCAATTTCATATGGGCGCTTTTCAGGTAGTAAACGGACGGTTTGCTTCCGTTTTGCCTCAGGACGTTCCGAAAAACGCCATCGACCTGGGTGGTGCAACTGTCATCCCCGGCTTAATCGAGATCCACTCCCATGGAAACTCCGGTCATGATTTTTCCGACGGCGACTATCAGGGTCTTGTGGAAATGGCCCGCTATTATCTATCCTGCGGCATTACATCCTTTGCCCCCGCCTCCATGACCCTGCCCTATGAATTGCTGGAAAAGGCTTTTGCCACCGCCCGCAAGCTGGCAGATGAGCAGCCTAACGGCTGCGCAGTACTGCGTGGCATTCAGATGGAAGGCCCTTACTTCTCTTACCATAAACGAGGCGCACAAAATGCCGATTATTTAAAAGAGCCGGATTTTAATGGTTTTTCTGCCCTGTATAATGGCTGCGGCGGCCTCATTAAAATTGTGGATATTGCCCCGGAGCTCCCCGGCGCAGCGGCTTTCATTGAAAAAGCCAGCAAACTTTGTACCGTTTCCGTCGCCCATACCGACGCAAATTATGATCAGGCCAAATCCGCCTTTGCCAACGGTGCGACCCATCTGACACACCTGTTTAACGCCATGCCCGGTATCCACCACCGCAATCCCGGTGTGATCCCTGCAGCAGCAGAGTGTCCTCAGGTACGCGCAGAACTGATCTGTGACGGCCTGCACATCCACCCCGCCACCATTCGCCTGGCATTTTCCATATTTGGCAAGGAACGCATCGTCATCGTTTCCGACTCCGGACGCTGCGCCGGTCAGCCCGACGGCACAGAATTTGACCTTGGCGGCCAAACCGCCTGCGTCATCAATGGTGTGGCAAAACTTCCCGACGGCACCATCGCCTGTTCTGCCACAAATCTATATCAATGTTTGCTCAACGCCATCTCCTTCGGCATTCCCGAAGAAGATGTGATCCGCGCCTGTACCTTTAACCCCGCCTGCGCCCTGGGTGTACAGAACGAAGTGGGTTCCATTGCCCCTGGCAAGGTGGCAGACTTCATTGTTTGCCGTAGCGATTTTACCGGTAAACGGGTATTTTTAGCAGGCAAAGAGGTTTGTTGATCGTACTATGCTAAAACAACAATTCATTGGCGACCGGGCGTTTTACCGCCGGGTTATGGCCGTCGCCATTCCCATTATCATTCAAAACTTCATAACCAACTTTGTTTCCCTGCTGGACAATATCATGGTAGGGCAGGTTGGCACAGTGGAAATGAGCGGTGTGGCCATTGTAAACCAACTGCTGTTTGTCTTCAACCTTTGCATTTTCGGTGCTGTATCCGGCGCAGGTATCTTTACCGCCCAGTTCTTTGGCTGCCGGGATCATGAGGGAATCCGCCGCACCTTCCGGTTTAAGATTTATGCCGCGCTAATACTCTCCGCCGTAGGCATCAGTCTGTTCCTTTTGGCGGGCAACCCGCTGATCCGCCTTTACCTAAATGGTGAGGGCAGCGTACAAGACGCGCAGCTTACCCTGCAGCACGGTCTTTCCTACATGAAGATCATGCTCTGGGGACTTCTCCCCTTTGCTTTTTCCAACAGCTATTGCAGCACCCTCCGGGAGACCGGACAAACCGTAGTTCCCATGATCGCCGGTGTCAGTGCCGTCATCGTAAATCTTCTTCTCAACTATGTGCTGATCTTCGGTCACCTTGGCCTGCCTGCTATGGGGGTTCGGGGCGCTGCCATTGCTACTGTGATCTCCCGATATGTGGAGCTGGCCATAGTAGCCTTTTGGGCACACACCCACCCGAATAAAAACCCCTATATCTCCGGTCTTTACCGCAGCGGCTATATCCCCGGCAACCTGCTCAAGCAAATCTTCCTCTGCGGCACCCCTTTGATGTTCAACGAAATCCTTTGGGGCATGGGCATGGCAACTTTGGGCCAATGCTACTCCACCCGTGGTCTGGATGTGGTGGCAGCTGTGAACATTTCCAGCACCATCTACAATCTGGGAAGCGTGGTATTCCTGTCCATGGGCAGCGTTATGAGTATCCTCGTTGGCCAGCTTTTGGGCTGCAGCGCACCGGAGCATACCGTGCGGGACAATTTCCGCAAGATCGCAGCTCTGTCCGTCAGCAGCTGTGTGATCCTCGGTTTGCTGCTGATCCTATTTTCCGGCCTGTTCCCACAGATCTACAACACCACGGATTCTGTGCGTTCCATCGCCACGGGCCTGATCTGCATCTGCGCCTGCTTTATGCCCTTTAACGCCTATGTCCACGGTGTCTATTTTGCCTTGCGTTCCGGCGGAAAAACTGTCATCACCTTTATTTTCGACAGTGGTTTTATGTGGCTGCTCAATGTGCCACTGGCTTTTTGTCTAAGCCGCTTTACAAATATCCCAATTTTCCCCCTTTACGCTATTTGCCAGGCCACCGACCTTGTCAAATGTATCCTCGGTACAATCTTGATCCGCGGAAAAGCATGGATCCAAAACCTAACCAATCTATAACACAAGCCGGACGCAGGATTTTCTGCGTCCGGCTTTTTCTTAACTTACAACTGCCTGTTCGTACAGGACCTTTGTTTCCGGATATTGCTGCATAAGCTTATCGGAAAAGGCCTTCATCAAATCCACATTGCCGTAGACCATGAGCATATGCGTTCCGTCCACATCTGCCAGCAGCAGCTTGTCCGGCTGCTTGTAGATCCATCTGGTCTGCTGAATGGAATCCCGCCAAGCCTCGTGCAACCGCTTCATATCCCCATCTGCAGATAGCTTCACCACCGCAGCAGTAAACAGATTGCTGTTCATCATGTGGATCATAGATCCCGCCTCAGCAATGGCGCCAAGCTGGCTCTCCGGGAACTGATACCGGGCAACCAGCTCCTCCACATTCTGTATATTCAATGCACCGGGATTATCTGTAATGCCCAGTTCTACATCTCCGCCAAAGGTCGAAAATCGTTCCTCTTCCCCAAACTGATCCCAAACCTTTTGCAAGATCACTACGCTGGAATTTTGTCCTTGAGGATTTTGCTGATCGTTTTGATCTAACGACGCATTGGTAGATGCGTCGTCACTGGGGGTAATACTTCCATCGGTTTCCTGCGGCACATTGGATCTGCACCCGGGAAACAGTAATGCTGCCACCATTACGAGACAAAGCATCCGAATAAACTTTTTCATAAATCTCCTCCTAAATAAGGTTTCAAGATCATTTTTCCCAAAAAACGTCACACCATACAAAAACAGGGCGTGCATTTTTCGCACGCCCTATTTTTAGTCCATCATCATAATATCCAAAATCGTTTTATCGGTTTCTTTCATGCCTTCCCGTGCCAAGCGGCCAACATTGCTGACTGTTTTATCTGCGCCCTTTGTCACAATACCATCACCGCCGTAAAACTGTTGCTTCTCCCAGTACATATCACAGCCGAGAATTCCCGCATCCACCGCTGCCGCGATTTTTGCCGCGCAGGAGGGTTTTGCGCCATCGCAGATAGTTCCGGAAAGGATGGCAATGGCATTGACCACCACATGCGCCACCGCATGAGCACGGCCGCCTTGCAGGTAGACAATTCCCGCACCTGCACCACAGCCGGCACTGATCGCGCCACAATAAGCAGAAAGTCTGCCAATTCCGGACTTTTGATGAAGCGTCACTAGGTCGCTGAGCACAACCGCCCGCAGCAGCTCCTCCTCAGATGCACCTGTTTCCCGGGCATATACTACCACCGGTACGCAGGCCGTAATGCCCTGATTGCCGCTACCGGACAAAATGATCACAGGCATCTCACAGCCGCCCATTCTGGCGTCTGAACCTGCTGCAGCATAGGCAGCCAAGCGCTTGCTCTGCAAAGTCCCCTGCCTGCCGAGGATCACGCTGCCGATATTGGCACCCCAATCCCCTTTCAATCCTTCCTCAGCAATGGCCATATTAAATTTGATCTGCTGACCGATACACTGGCGCACATCCTCCACATCCAGCACATCAGCAAACTCCACGATAGATGCAATATTTAAACAGGATTTGTCGGTGAGCCGGTCTTCCGACGCCTCTTGCACAGGAAGATCCAAGAGCACCTGCTCATTTTTCTGGATATGCACCACATTGGTATGATGATTTACGATCCGCAATCTTACCGAATCGCCGCCCCTGCTTATGGTCAGATCAATATCAAAAGTGAGTCCGGAATCCGATGGCTGGATCTCTGGCTTCACAGTCTCCAAAAACACCCGCAATTCCTGCCGCTGCTCCTCAGAGATCTCACTTATGACCTGCAATTCCTTATCGGGATCACCGGCAACGATACCTGCGCATACCGCCACAGCCATGCCATGAAGTCCCCCGGTATTAGGTACGATCACGCTCTTGACATTCTTAATAATATTGCCGCTGACACGCAGTTGGAGCTTATCCGGCAGCGCGTCCAAAAGCTTTCTTGCCTTTGCCCCGGCCAATGCCAAAGCGATGGGTTCTGTACAACCCATAGCAGGACGTAATTCCTCATGCAGAATACTTAAATACTGTTGATACAGCTGATCTCCCCTCTGCATAGCCACTCTCCTTGTGTTTTTCTGGCTCTATTGTAACATCTGCGGCAAAAAATGTAAACGGGAAAGTTGTTACATTTCCTTGCTTATAAAAACTTCCTGTGATAAAATGAAGAAAACTTGAGGAGGTGGACAAAATGACCCGCACAAAAACAAAGAGACGTAAAAAGCTCCTTTTCCCCATTTTCTTGCTGCTTGCCCTGCTGATAATCGTATGCGTCCCCGTCTTTGTAGAAGCACCCTCCACACCTCCTGTGACCCCACAGCCAGAACCCAACGACACCATTATTCAGGAAACCCCGGCCCCACCAAAACTTGGCTGGATAGAAGAAAACGGACTTCGCTATTACTACGCAGCAGAAGATGTTATGTCAACCGGATGGGTAGAAATTGACGAAAGATCCTATTACTTCCTCCCCGATGGCTCTATGGCCACCGGCAAGGTGGAGATCGACGGCCAAACCCGCTTTTTCGCCCATGACGGGTCTGAGCTTCTTCTTGCCAATCCATGGAACTTTATCCCCGAAGATCATGTACCGGAAATTGTCTGCTTTAACGGCTGGCAATATGTCAGCGTGGAGTGTTACGACGCGCTTATGTCCATGTTGGACGGTTGCCGGGAAGCAGGCCTCACTCCCTATGTAGCCTCCGCTTACCGCACCCACGGCGACCAGCGTTACCTATATAACAACAAGATCCAACGGCTTATCAACGAAGGTTATTCCGTAGAAGATGCCAACAAACTGGCCGGCACAGTGGTTGCCGTACCCGGCACCAGCGAACACGAACTGGGGCTTGCTCTGGATCTGGTAGATTACAATTACCGAAATCTGGACGAAGCACAGGAAAACACACCTGTACAGCAGTGGTTTATGGCCCATTGCTGGGAGTACGGCTTTATCCTGCGCTATCCCAATGACAAAAGCGACATCACCGGCATTATTTATGAACCCTGGCACTACCGCTATGTAGGAAAGACTATAGCTGAAGAAATTTACAAAACGGGTGTTTGCCTGGAAGAATACTTAGATGCCCTTACCCGTGAATATTAAATAACAATGCCACCCATTAAGGGTGGCATTGTTTTATTAAATTTCAACCAGTGTATACTCCCGGGAGCCATAGCCCAACGCTGCCGCTGCCTCGATGGTATGCTCTCCGTTGCGGCTGTTGATCCGTTCCAGCAGATGCTCCTTTCCTGGGTCATCACACGCCTTCACAAGGTCCACACAGGCCTGATCAATGGCAATCGGGTCAGTAGATGCCAAAATACCAATATCCGCAATACAGGGATCCTCCGCCTTTGCACAGCAATCACAATCCACGCTCATGTTTTTCATAACATTCACATAAATAATATTGCCGTCAAAATACTCGATCACCGCCTTAGCTGCATCCGCCATGGCCTCCAGGAAAGAATCGTGGTCTGCCTGCCAGAAATTATCCATACTTCCCGCACCGTGGATATATTTCTTACCATAGGAGGACGCCACACCAATGGAAAGCTGCTTAATCGCGCCGCCAAAACCGCCCATAGGATGTCCCTTAAAATGAGACAGCACCAGCATGGAATCGTAATTACAAATATCCTTACCAACGAAATCCTTTTGAATTACTTTTCCTCTGGGGATAGGCAGCTCCAGATCCGGCCCCTCCGCATCCAGCAGATCCACAGGAAAATACCTGCTCCAGCCATGGTCAGCCATAAGCTTTCTGTGCCGCTCTGTGGTATTTCTTGCACCTTCATAGGCAGTATTGCATTCCACCACAGTGCCGCCCACATGATCGATCACCGGTTTCCAAAATTCAGGCCCAAGGAAATTCTGATTTCCCTTTTCTCCGGAATGCAGTTTAATGGCAACCTTTCCCGGCAGAGGTTTCTGCACCTTTTGGAACAAGGCCAACACCTGCTCGGGTGTAATGTTTCTGCTGAAATAAACCGTTGCGCCCATAACTTTTCCCCCTTTATTTTCTATTTCCAGTATACCCCGACAAAGGATATGTGTCAACAAAAAACAAGCCCCGTTTACGGGGCTTGTTTGTATTTGATTACTTGCCAGCGTTTGCGATCTGTGCAGCAACTTCATCAGCGAAGTTTTCTTCCTTCTTCTCAATGCCCTCACCCTTAATATAGTGAATAGCATCCACGAAAGTGATCTTGCCGCCCAGCTTCTTAGCAGCGTCAGCAATATAGCCAGCCACATCGCCCTGGAACAGATCGGAACGGACGAAGTCCTGCTGCAGCAAGCAGATCTCCTTGAAGAAAGCAGCGATCTTGCCCTGAGCGATCTTCTCCTTGATCTCGGCAGGCTTGTTGGCCATCTTGGGATCATTATCCATCAGAGCAACCTGTACGGACAGCTCATGATCAACATCGGCCTGAGGAACCAGAGCCTTATCCCAGTACTTAGCGCCCATAGCAGCGATCTGCATAGCAACGTTCTTACCAACCTCAGTAGCATCAATGCCACCTTCCACAGCCAGGTTCACCAGAACACCGTGGGTGCCGCCGGCATGAACATAAGCAACGGAAGTGTTATCAGCAAAACGGGCAAAACGGCGGATCTGCATATTCTCACCGATGGACATAACCTTCTCCTGCATGATCTCGGTGACGGTCAGGTTAGAGTTGGGATAGGTGCAAGCCTTCAGAGCTTCCACATCAGCAGGATTCTGCTCTGCCACAACAACAGCCAGATTCTTCACCAGATCCATAAAGGAATCGGTCTTAGCAGCGAAGTCAGTTTCGGAGTTGACCTCAATGACAACGCCAACGCCACCCACAACAGTAGCGTAAGCAACGCCTTCAGCAGCAACGCGGTCAGCCTTCTTAGCAGCCTTGGCCAGGCCCTTTTCACGAAGCCAGTCAACAGCCTTATCCATATCACCATCAGTAGCACTCAGAGCTGCCTTGCAGTCCATCATGCCAACGTTGGTCATTTCACGCAGTCTCTTAACATCCTGTGCAGTAAATGCCATAGTTGTATTCCTCCTGTGAATTATTCAGCAGCGGGTGCTTCAGCCTCAGCTTCAGCAGCAACCACCTCAGCGACAGCGTCCTCACCCTGACGGCCTTCAATGGCAGCGCTTGCCATAGCGGCAGCGATCAGGCGAATAGCGCGGATAGCGTCATCGTTGCCGGGGATCACGTAATCGATCTCGTCGGGATCACAGTTGGTATCCACGATGGCCACGATGGGAATGTTCAGCTTGCGAGCCTCAGCAATAGCATTGCGCTCCTTGCGGGGGTCAACGATGAACAGTGCAGCAGGGATCTTCTTCATTTCCTTAACGCCGCCCAGGTACTTCTCCAGCTTCTCGATCTCGCCCTGATGCTTAATGACTTCCTTCTTGGGCAGCATGGCGAAAGTGCCGTCCTCTTCCATCTTCTTCAGCTGAGCCAGACGGTCGATACGGGTACGCATGGTGCGAAAGTTGGTCAGCATGCCGCCCAGCCAGCGGGCATTGACATAGTAACCGCCACAACGAATAGCCTCTTCCTTGATAGCATCCTGCGCCTGCTTCTTGGTGCCGACGAACAGGATGTTGCCACCATTTGCAGAGATCTCACGAACAAAGCTGTAAGCCTCTTCCAGCTTCTTAACGGTCTTCTGCAGGTCAATGATGTAGATACCGTTACGCTCGGTGTAGATGTAGGTAGCCATCTTGGGGTTCCAGCGGCGGGTCTGGTGGCCGAAGTGTACACCGGCCTCCAACAAACTTTTCATAGATACGACAGACATTTGCTTTTCTCCTTTTGTTTTTCCTCCACCCCGATCATCCCGGCCGCCCGTTCTTGCGAACACAGGAGCGACAGGTCCCCGGATGTGTGGTTTTGTAGTGTCATGGGATAGACCCATGCCGAAATATTATACGGCAAACAAATCAATTTTGCAAGTATTTTTTCCAATTTTTTTCTAATTTATTCCTCATTTTTTCTATCCGGGAAACCAAAACGGCCTATGTCTTGGAAAGCAGCAATCATCCGGACGAATATCTACCAAAATAATATCCGGCCCAATGCGGCAAATGCAATTCCAGGGAATCACGAAGTCGTCCTTCCTCCCAATAATTCCCCAAAGCCTGCACGGGCCGGGAACCACAATCGCCACCACATGACCGGACGGGATCTCAATTTCCACATCAGATACGAATCCCAACCGACGGCCATCCGCAACGCAAATAACCTCCTTGCAGTTGAGCTCGGTGATCCGTGTACCCATACCCGCACCTCCCAATGAGTTTTGGTACAGACTATGCAGCCAACGGGATCTTTATTCCAAAAAATCCCCGGTGCATAAGCACCGGGGATCATCAGTATCTTTACTTGCTTAAGTATTCGTGAATGGCTGCAGCGCCCTTCTTGCCTGCGCCCATGGCCAAAATAACCGTAGCCGCACCGGTAACCGCATCGCCACCGGCAAACACACCGTCACGGGTGGTCATCTCATTCTCGTTGACGATGAGACAGCCCTTACGGTTGGTGTCCAAACCGGGAGTTGTGGAACGAATCAAGGGGTTGGGGCTGGTGCCCAGGGACATGATAACCGTATCCACATCCAGAACGAACTCAGAATCGGGCACTTCAATGGGACGGCGACGGCCGGAAGCGTCCGGCTCACCCAGTTCCATACGCACACAATTCATGCCGCAAACACGGCCATCCTCGTCACCAATAATGGAAACAGGATTGCACAGAGTCTTGAACTCAATGCCCTCTTCCTTGGCATGATGCTGCTCCTCCAAACGGGCAGGCATTTCCGCCTCACCCCGGCGGTAGACAACATACACCTTCTCTGCACCCAAACGCATAGCGCAGCGGGCAGCGTCCATAGCAACATTACCGCCGCCAACCACAGCCACAGCCTTGGACTTGATAACGGGAGTATCATAATTCTCGTCATAAGCCTTCATCAGGTTGGTACGGGTCAGATACTCATTTGCGGACATAACGCCCTTCAGGCTCTCGCCGGGGATGTTCATAAACATAGGCAGACCGGCACCGGAGCCTACGAAAACAGCCTTATAACCCATTTCGAACAGTTCGTCAATGGTCAGCACGCGGCCGATCACCATGTTGGTCATCACTTCCACGCCCTGTGCCTGCAGCTTGGTGATCTCATTGGCCACGATAGCCTTAGGCAGACGGAACTCGGGAATGCCGTACACCAACACACCACCGGCGGTATGCAGAGCCTCAAACATGGTAACCTGATAACCCAGCTTTGCCAAATCGGAAGCAGCGGTCATGCCGGCAGGGCCGGAACCCACAACGGCCACCTTAATGCCATTGGAAGGCACCTTCTCGGGCATTGCATTGATATTCTCACGATACCAGTCGGCCACAAAACGCTCCAAGCGGCCAATGGCCACAGGCTCGCCCTTAATGCCACGAACGCACTTGCTCTCGCACTGGGTCTCCTGAGGGCAAACGCGGCCGGACAACGCAGGCAGCGCATTGGTGGAGGCCACGATCTCATACGCAGCCTTAAAATCGCCTTCCTGCACCTTCTTAATGAATTCAGGAATGCGCACATTTACAGGGCAGCCTTCCACACACTTGGGATTCTTACAGCCCAAGCAGCGGTTTGCTTCCTCAATGGCCATCTCAGGGGTATAACCCAGAGAAACTTCCTTAAAATTCCGGGCGCGGATCTGAGGATCCTGCTCGGGCATAGGGGTCTTGGTCAAAGTCATATTCGCCATTACAGTTTCCTCCTTATTTAATAAGTTCCTTGCCCATGGCTTCCATGCGGCAAGCGTGCTTTTCTGTAACCTCGGCTTCTCTGCCGCGGTATGTAGAGTTACGGCTCATCAGCTCTGCAAAATCCACCAGATGACCGTCAAATTCCGGACCATCCACGCAGGCGAACTTAGTCTCGCCGCCCACAGTTACGCGGCAACCACCGCACATGCCCGTGCCATCCACCATAATGGGGTTCAAAGACACACTGGTGTGGGTGCCGAAAGGCTTGGTGGTCAAGCTGACGAATTTCATCATGGGGATGGGGCCAATGGCCAGAACCTCATCAAAGGTCTCCCCTGCCTCCAGCATTTCCTTCAAAGGCTGGGTGACCAAGCCGTGCTGGCCGTAAGAGCCATCGTCGGTCATGAGAATGAACCGATCCGCCACAGCTCTGAACTCCTCTTCCAGAATCACAATATCCTTGCTGCGGAAACCTACAATAACGGTAACCTCAGCACCGGCCTCCTTAAAAGCCTTGGCAGAGGGCAGCGCAATGGCGCAGCCAACACCGCCGCCGACCACGCAGACCTTCTTCTTGCCCTCCACAGGAGTAGGCTTGCCCAGCGGGCCAACGAAGTCGCGGATATAGTCGCCCTCATTCAGGCTACCCAACGCGATGGTTGCAAAACCAACCTTCTGGAAGATAATGGTGACAGTGCCCTTCTCCCGATCGTAACCGGCAATGGTCAGAGGCACACGCTCGCCCTGCTCATCAATGCGGAATATGATAAACTGTCCGGCCTTAGCCTTCTTTGCAATGAAAGGAGCTTCGATCTCCATCAAGGTAACGGCGGAATTCAGTTCTTTCTTGCGAACGATCTTGAACATGAATAATTCCTTCTTTCTCAGTAAAATTCCCATTTTAGGACATACGCTTAACGCACTCATTATAAGACCATTTTCCTTATTTGTCAAATATATATCGATACAAAAAGTCGAAAAAGCAAAAGCGTACCATCACTTTTCACGAACGCCTTCCGTTATGTAGATTGCGGAAATCTATTATAGTTGCATAATATTTCTAATAACTTAACTTTTTCTTAATAAATACCTCTTGATTTATTTATCCTTTGTGTTATAATTTAATTAACATACAATGTATGTGAACTTTTTCATTTTCTTCCTCTCTTTTAGGATATTCCCGGTACTGTCTGGTCAACAGTACCGGGTTTTCCTTTT
>JAZSFE010000027.1:0-20021 GCA_045532105.1 Faecousia sp. | reverse complement strand
AGCAAACCAAACAGCGTGCTGAACAGGTTCTCTGCGATCAGGGGAATCACAATGGTCACCGCCTGACGCCAGGTAATGGACGGTCTTGTGAAATGGCGGGTCATAAACCGGTCTGCCCGGTAAAGGAGTTCAGTCATATCGTTCACCTCGTGTCGTTTTACGGCGCTGTCGTGGTAATTTACTGGATTCGCCCACACTATATCACGGTGTTTCCGGAAATACAAGGGGCATTCTTTCAAAAAAATACATTCTTTTTCTGTGCCTTCCGCCATCGGACGGTTCCTGTAACGTCAACCGATCTCTATTTCAAAATTTGTTAAAATAAGAATCATTCCTATTGACAAATCGTTATCTCCATGCTATACTTAGAACATAAATAAGAATCATTCTTAACTTTAAGAATTGGAGGAAAAAAATATGAAGAAGTATGTTTGCCCCGTTTGCGGTTATGTTCATGAAGCCGAGTCCATGCCCGAAGGCTATAAGTGCCCCGTCTGTAAGGTCGACGGCTCCAAGTTCAAGGTTCTGGAAAATCAGAAGCTGGCAGCCGAGCACGAGTACGGCGTATACGGCAAGACCGTTAAGAACAACCCCGACATCTCCGAAGAAGACAAGAAGTTCCTCTTCGAGCAGCTGATGGCCAACTTCAACGGCGAGTGCAGCGAAGTAGGCATGTACCTGTGCATGGCCCGCATCGCCCATCGGGAAGGCTATCCTGAAATCGGTCTGTACTGGGAAAAGGCAGCCTACGAAGAGGCAGAGCACGCAGCCAAGTTTGCCGAACTGCTGGGTGAGGACTTAGAGCCCAACATGAAGGCCACCACCAAGGACAACCTGGCTTGGCGCGTTGACTGCGAGTTCGGCGCAACCTCCGGTAAGTTTGACCTGGCCGCCTGCGCAAAGAAGAACGGCCTGGATGCCATTCACGATACTGTACACGAAATGGCAAGGGATGAAGCCAGACACGGCCTGGCATTGAAAGGCCTGCTGGAGCGTTACTTCAAGTAAACAAAAAACCAAGGGAGCGGCAATGCCGCTCCCTTTTTTTATTTGCAAAAGGCATGAAAAAACTCCTTCCAAGCCTTGCTCAGAAGGAGATATTTTCAGAGAACTCAAGCCAGCTTGTTCAGCTTCAGGGTCATGCTGCTCTTCTTGCGGGCAGCGTTGTTCTTGTGCAGAAGACCCTTGATCACAGCCTGGTCAACAGACTTGACAGCCACTTTGTAAGCTTCCTCGGCAACAGCCTTGTCACCGGCAACCAGAGCAGCATCAAACTTCTTCAGGTTGGTCTTCAGCTCGGACTTGTCCGCCTTGTTCTTCTCGTAAGCGATCTTGGAACGAATGACATCCTTCTTAGAGGACTTAATGTTGGGCATCTCGGTACACCTCCTGTTCCCAAACGTATTGATACAGATATGCATTATAACGCGGTTTTTTCTTAAAATCAATCCCTTTTTTGAAAAATTTTTAATTTTCCCGCGTGTTTTCTTCGGTTTCTTTCAGGCATTTCTCAAAATTTCCCTGTCAAGTACTTTTTTTCATCCGCCGAAGACACCTGTTGTGAAAATTGCAGCAGGCGAAAAAGTAGGGATTTTGGCGAAGGTTGTCGAAATTCATTATGTCAACCGATAAAAAGTATCTTTTCACATTGTTACAATTACACCACCTGTGGAAAAGGTTGTGGATAATGTGGAAAAGTTGTCCCAATCAATAGGTATTTCCCGCTGTGCAGCTGTTTTCCACAGTTTGCAGCGGGGATTTTTGTAACTTTTTTGCCCAAAAAGAACGATCTCTTTCTGTGTTACGGAAACAAAAATCCCGCCCCGTTTTTTCTCCGTTTTTTGGGAAAAAGTTGGGTGTTTTTCTTTCCCTGTCTGTTTTCGGCGATTCATCGTGGCTGCGGCCAAAAAATTTTTGTGAAAACCGCACAAAGCTTTCTGTGGTATCTTTCCCCGCCCAATGGAAATACTGGTAACAACCATTTTTTACAGGAGGACATCCATGCAGGGAAA
The DNA here is from genome assembly GCA_045532105.1 of Faecousia sp. Lineage (GTDB taxonomy): Bacteria > Bacillota > Clostridia > Oscillospirales > Oscillospiraceae > Faecousia. The sequence continues at coordinate 18,009 of JAZSFE010000027.1, read as the reverse complement.
GGTAGAGATCTGCGGTGTGAACACCGCCCGGCTAAAACAACTGACCCATGCACAAATGCAGCAGCTCCTTATAAAAGCAAAAAACGGCGACAAAAACGCCCGAGACACTTTGATCGAGGGAAATCTTCGTCTGGTGCTCAGCGTCATTCAGCGGTTTGACAAACGGGGAGAAAACCCCGACGACTTATTTCAGGTGGGATGCATCGGCCTGATCAAAGCCATTCAAAATTTTGACCCCACAAAAGAGGTAAGATTTTCCACCTATGGGGTGCCCATGATCGCCGGCGAAGTGCGCAGATACCTGCGAGACAACAGCGCGATCCGGGTCTCCCGGTCTATCCGGGATATTGCCTACCGGGTACTGCAATGCAAAGAGGCTATGCAGGCCCGACTGGGGCGCGAGCCTTCTCTGGAAGAGATTGCCCGGGAATTGGAGCTTCCCTCTGAAGATGTGAACCAAGCATTAGACGCAGTGTGCGCTCCGGTAAGTCTATATGACCCGGTATATTCCGACGGCGGCGATCCTCTGACCGTTATGGACCAGGTGCGGGACACAAAAAACACCGAGCACAACTGGATGGAGCACATTGCCCTGCAAAACGCTTTTAACAAGCTTGGTGACCGGGAAAAGCAAATCCTTTCCCTGCGTTTTTATGACGGAAAGACGCAAATGGAAGTGGCCGGCTCTTTGGGGATCTCCCAAGCCCAAGTCTCCCGATTGGAAAAAGGGGCCATCAGTACCATGCGCAAATCCGTCAGCGTCAGCTAAAAAAACACCCGGAGCCAACGCTCCGGGTGCTTTTATTATGTATTACTGCTCAGCAGGGATTTCTTCTGCAGGAACTTCCTCAGCAACAGGCTCTTTACCGGGAATTTCCACAGACTCAGCCGCTGCCAGCTTTGCTCTCACCCACTTCTTGGAAAGGCCTGCCAGCACACCGCCGGCCACGATCACAGCAAAACCAAACACCGTCACGCCGATGGCGACCGGGCAGGTCATGTCCACGACCTTGTTTATCAGCGTCATTCCCACTGCCATTTCGCCCAGCAGCTCCATCACAAGCTCCGGCGCGCCCCAGACCACCAGAGCCGGGATCATGCAAATCAGGCCGGTGATGAACAAGGTAATGCCGGTGAAGATCATGGCCAGATAATACTTCTTCCACCGGGTCAGGAAGATCAGGCCAATGAGCACCACGCAAACACCGATGCAGCTAAGCAGCACTGCGCCGGAAGTAACGCTGCGGAACAGCTCCAACAGCTGAGGCAAAGACAAAGAAGAAACATTCACCTTGCCGGAAAGCACCGCCTCCAGAGTGATGGGGGTCTTCTCTTCGTTTGTGGTGACGCCCTCGGCATCCGGGGACTGATCTGCATTGCCAGGATCTCCGGACAGGATGCTCTCCAGGCCGCCCTCATTGATCTGCTCCAAAACGCCGGTCTCCTCAATGCCGGCAGTAAGGGCAGAGATCACTTCTTCGTCGAGAGAGATCTGGAAGGTATCCTCGATGAGCTGGGCATTCTGCTCCAGCTGCTGCTTGATCTCATCGGCGGTAATGGTGGTAGTCTTTTCACCGGTGAGCAGGTCGCTGACCAGGCCCGCGCCCTTTTCCGCCAGGAAATCACCAAGGGTGGACTCTTCCACAAAGTTTTCCACCTGCTCCTTGGTAAAGGGCAGCTCGTCGCCGGCCTCCTGCCGGATCATATCAAAAATAAGATCCACCATGAAGCCGCTGTTTCCCACCGCGCTGATCTCTGCAGAAGAAGCGTGGCTAAAGTCCATGCCCGCAGAGACAGTATCTGCGCCCATAGACATACCCAGGGTCTGCTTCGGCGAGGCAGAGGGCTTCAAAAACTCTGTGATCAGGGTGTTGATATTGTCTTTATCTGTGAGGATGTGCGCATCCGCCATGACAATGGTCACGATCGTGGACACCATCAGCGCGATGCAAAGAATAAAGGTCAAAATTCCCAAAAGGATCTTGCCAAAAACAATGGCTGCTTTTTTCATTTTTTGAAATCCCCTTTTCCTAATAATTGGATGGCTTTATTTTACTAAAGCGGTTCCTTTGTGTCAATCCTCTTCCTTTTTCTGGAAAAAGGGAGTGGGTTTTTCAAATCCCCCTGCCGGGGATGGGGAAAATATTGCAAATACAGGCAAAACAACGATTGACTTTCGGTGATTATATTTGTAGAATATTATCGATACACTATGCGCCGATATGCCCTGTGCGTATCGGATGAGAATATCTGTTAGGAGGAAATAAGATTGAAGGATTGGGCTTATTTGACAACTGTCGAGGAGATGGAAGAAGCCACCAATTCTCTGCTGGAAAACGGCAAGAAGGTTGGCGCTGACACTTGGCAGCAGAGAGTCAAGAATCAAACCCCTCACTGCGGCTTCGGTGAAGCAGGCACCTGCTGCCGGATCTGCTCCATGGGCCCCTGCCGTATCACTCCCAAGAGCCCCCGGGGCATCTGCGGCTGTGATGTGCACGGCATCGTCGCCCGTAACTATCTGCGCTTTACCGTTGGCGGTACCGCAGCGCACTCCGACCACGGTCGCGAGATCATGCACACCCTGCACCAGACCAGAGAAGGCGGCAACTATCAGGTCAAGGATCCTGAAAAGCTGATCCGCATCGCTCAGGAATGGGGCGTTGAGACCGAGGGCAAGGACATTTACGACCTGGCCCACGAAATGGCAGAGATCGGCCTGCTGGAATACGGCTTCCCCTTCGGCGAGCAGAAGTTTGCTCAGCGTGCTCCCGAGCACACCAAGGAGATCTGGAGAAAGCATGAGATCATGCCCCGGGCCATCGACCGGGAAATTGCCACCGCCATGCACATGACCCACATGGGTTGTTCTTCTCTGCCGGAAGCTCTGATCCGTCAGGCTCTGCGGGCAGGACTTAGTGACGGCTGGGGCGGCTCCATGATGGGCACCGAGTTCTCCGACGTTATGTTCGGCACTCCCAAGCCTGTAGACACCGAAGCAAACATCGGTGTTATGGAAAAGGACAATGTAAACATCGTTGTCCACGGCCACGATCCTTCTTTGTCTGAAATGATCGTCTACTACGCAAACGATCCCGAGATGATCGCCTATGCCAAGAGCCTTGGCGCCAAGGGCATTACCGTTTCCGGTGTTTGCTGTACATCCAACGAAGTGACCATGCGTCACGGTATCCCCATGGCCGGTAACTTCCTGAATCAGGAAAATGTTGTGCTTACCGGCGCCTGTGAAGCCATCGTGGTGGACGTGCAGTGTATCTTCCCTGCACTGGGCCCCCTGTCCAAGTGCTTCCACACCAAGTTTATTACCACTTCCCCCATCGCCCGGATGCCCGACTCCGAGTTCATCCAGTTCCATGCCGAAACTGCCGGTGAGAACGCCAAGGCGATCGTGAAGATGGCCATTGAAAACTTCCAGAACCGTAATCAGGAACTGGTAAACATCCCCAGCCAGAAGCAGAAGGCTCGGGTGGGCTACTCTGTTGAAGCCATCAAGAAGGTTCTCGACGGTGTTGCCAACTCTCAGGTAGACGAATTCGGCACTACCAAGCCTCTGATCGAATGTGTCCACTCCGGTGTTCTTCGCGGTGCTGTGGCAATGGTCGGCTGTAACAACCCCAAGGTTCGTCCCGACTCCGCCCACATCGGTCTGATGAAGAAGCTGCTGGAAAACGACATTATCCTCATCGTGTCCGGCTGTTCTGCACAGGCTGCCGCCAAGGCGGGTCTCATGGATCCTGAAAAGGCTAAGGAATACTGCGGTGCCGGTCTTAAGCGCGTGTGCGAGCTGGCAGGCATTCCTCCTGTGCTGCACATGGGCTCCTGCGTGGACATCTCCCGTATGATGATCCTGGCCTCTGACATTGCCAAGGATTGGGGCATCAATATTTCTCAGGTTCCCGTGGTAGGCTGCGCTCCCGAATGGATGAGCGAAAAGGCCGTTTCCATCGGCAACTATGTTGTAGCTACCGGTATTGAAACCTTCCTGGGTGTTGACCCCTACTCCAAGGGTTCTACCGAGGTCACCGAGCTGCTGCAGGGCGAAAACGGCATCAACACATGGGTCGAGGCCAAGTTCGTTGTGGATACGGACATCGACTCTCTGGGCGACAAGATGATCGCCTGCATCGAAGCCAAACGCGCTGCTCTCGGAATCTGATTGTTTAACGAGGTCGTTTTCCCATGAAATTAGCGATTACCGGCAAGGGCGGTGTGGGTAAAACCACCCTGTCCTCCACCCTGGCAAGGCTCTACGCGGACGAAGGCCGGACGGTTCTGGCCGCCGACGTAGACCCCGATGCCAACCTTGGTCTGGCCCTGGGCCTTTCTCAAGAAGAAGTGGACAGCATCGTGCCCATCTCCAAAATGAGAAATCTGGCCAAGGAACGTACCGGCGCCAGCGATGACAACAAGTTCTACAAGCTCAACCCCTATGTGGCGGACATTCCCGACATCTACGCAAAGCCCATCAACGGCGTAAAGCTGCTGGTCATGGGCACGGTGGACTTGGGAGGCAGCGGCTGCGTGTGTCCGGAGCATGTGATGCTCAAGCAGATCCTCGCCAGCCTTACTTACCGCAAAAACGATGTGGTCATCATGGACATGGAAGCCGGCCTGGAACACTTAGGCCGCGGCACTGCCGCAAACATGGATCAATTTATTGTAGTCATCGAACCCGGCAGCCGGTCGGTGCAAACCTACCGCAATGTTAAGCGCCTCGCTTCTGATCTGGGCGTAAAGCAGGTTCGGGTAGTGGCCAACAAGGTTCGGGACGAAAAGGATGAAGCATTCATCCGGGAAAACATCCCCGCAGAGGATCTTTTAGGGCTCATCCACTATAATTTAGAGATCATGGATGCAGACCGTCAGGGAAAATCACCTTACGACGTAAGCCCCTCGGCACTGGAAGAAATTCGTAAAATTAAGGCGGTCCTGGACCGTAACGAAATTTAGGAGGAAATACCGTGACACTTTTTGACAGAGTTTTCAGCGGTAACGATTACAACTACGAGCGTACCGTTGCTGCTATCGACGCAGCCATCGCTACATATGGCGAAGCTGAACCCGTCGCTTTCCCCAACACCGCTTATAACCTGCCCTGCTACTACAGCATCACCGGCAAGAAGGTAAATAACCTGGGCGAGCTGAAGGCCGCTCTGGAAAATGACATTCATCCCATGATGACCCGCAATCCCCGCCTGCAGGACGCTTTCGACAGCGGTGTCGCTTCTGCCCTGTGTGCAGAATTTTTGGAAGTTCTGAAGTACCTGCACGGCGCTGAGCCCTATGCAGAACCCGAAATGGGCTTCCTGTCCGACGCATTCGTGCGTAACCTGGGTCTGCCCCTGGTTACCGGCGATATCCCCGGCGTTGCCGTTATCATCGGCGGCGCAGAAGACCCTGCTGAGACCGTGGCTCTGGCCAAGTCTTACCAGGCGCTGGGTCTGCTGGTCACACTCACCGGCAGCTCCATCAAGCACTGCTTCGAATCCGGCATGAACCTGGGCGAAGGCGTCCGCGTTGTGCCTCTGGGTTATGAAGATCAGTCCGTTATCCACGTGGTTTCCGTTGCTCTGCGCGCTGCGCTGATCTTCGGCGCCATCACCCCCGGCGACACCAAGGCACTGTACGCTTACACCATGAACCGTATCCGCGCCTTTGTCAACGCATATAAGTCCCTGTCCGACGAGATCGTCTCCTACGGTGCAGGCGCTATTCAGCTGGGCTTCCCCGTTATCTCCAACGAGACCGAGAATATGTTCCGCGTTCCCAAGAGCCTGATCCAGCAGCTGGACACCTCCAAGTGGAATGCAACCTCTCTGGAAGCTCGCGACATTAAGCTGAAGATCACCAAGATCGACATCCCCGTTTCCTACGCCACCGCCTTTGAAGGCGAGATCATCCGTAAGGGTGATATGCAGGTGGAAGTGGACGGCTCCCGTGTGGACTGCTTCGAGCTGGTTCAGACCAGAGAGCTGCACGAGATCGAGGATCACAAGATCGAGGTCATCGGACCTGAGATCGACGAGATCCCCGTAGGTTCCAAGATCTCCCTGTCTTACACCATCGATGTAGCCGGCAAGGCTATGCAGTCTGACTTCGAGGCTGTTATGGAGCGTAAGATCCACGCCTGGATCAACTGCATCGAGGGCGTTATGCACACCGGCCAGCGTGACATGATCCGCGTGCGTATCAGCAAGGCTGACTTTGAAGCCGGCTTCAAGTTCCGTCATCTGGGCGAAGTGCTGTATGCCAAGATCAAGAGCGAGTTCGAGGCTGTTGTTGACAAGTGCCAGGTGAAGATCGTTGTGGATGCAGAGCAGAACAAGGCTCTGCGCGCCCAGGCAAACGAGATCTTCAACAAGCGTGATGCACGACTGGCTTCCATGACCGACGAGTCCGTGGATACCTTCTACACCTGTATCATGTGTCAGGCCTTCTCCCCCAGCCACGTTTGTATCGTTACCCCCGAGCGTCTGGGTCTTTGCGGCGCAGTTTCCTGGCTGGATGCTAAGGCTACTCAGGAGCTGGATCCCACCGGTCCTTGCCAGCCCATCCTTAAGGAAGGCTGCCAGGACGAGCGTCTGGGCCGTTACGACTCCATGGACGAAGCTGTTAACAAGTATTCTCAGGGCGCAGTGGAGCGCATCACTCTGTACTCCCTGTTCCAGGATCCTATGACCAGCTGCGGCTGCTTCGAATGTATCTGCGGCGTTGAACCCTGCTCCATGGGCGTGGTCATCACCTGCCGTGAGCACGCAGGCATCACTCCTCTGGGCATGAGCTTCTCCGAAATGGCTTCCATGACCGGCGGCGGCGTGCAGACTCCCGGCTTCATGGGCCACGGCAAGCACTTCATCTCCTCCAAGAAGTTCATCGCAGCAGAAGGCGGCCCCGGCCGTATCGTCTGGATGCCCAAGATGCTGAAGGATCAGATGCGTGAGCGTCTGGATGCTACCATCCTGGAGATGTACGGTGTGGAAAACTTCACCGACATGATCGCAGACGAGACTATTTGCACCGAGGATCCCGAGCAGCTGCTGGAGTTCCTGGGCGAAGTGGGCCACCCCGTTCTGGGCATGGAACCGTTCGATATGTAATCGAAGCGCTCTCATAAAATAATACAGGGGGTGCGAATTTCGCACCCCCTTGCTTTTTTCTTTTACAGCAGCTCCAGAATCTGATTTTTGGGCATCGCGCCCATTCCCTGATTGATTTTTTTCCCGTTTTCAAATACCATAAGAGTGGGAATACTCATAATGCCGTACTCCGTAGCCAACTCCGGCTGGGCATCCACATCGATCTTACAGACCTTGATGTCCTCCCGCTCCTGGGCAATCTCGTCGAGGATCGGGCCTACCATACGGCACGGGCCGCACCAGGTGGCCCAAAAATCCACAAGCACAGGCTTGTCGCTTTGCAAAACTTCTTTTTGGAATGTTTCTTTTGTTACATGGATCACAGACATATTTGTTTCCTCCTTGGTTGTTTTGTGATCTTAATATACCCTGTTTTTTTCGAAACTTCTGTGATAAAGTTACAGAAAACGCGCCGCGCGCGTATATAATATAAGTATCTTCCACGTAAGGAGAATGACTATGAATATTACCAAGGACATTTTTTACATCGGTGTCAATGACCACGAGGTGGATCTTTTTGAAGGTCAATACCCCGTGCCGGGCGGCATCGCCTACAATTCCTACGTGATCATGGACGAAAAGATCGCTGTCCTGGACACGGTGGATAAAAACTTTACCCACCAATGGCTGGACAATATTCAGCGTGTTTTGGGCGCGCGCCAGCCGGATTATTTGGTTGTGCACCACATGGAGCCCGACCACGCGGCCAATATCGCCAACTTTTTGAATGTTTACCCCAAGGCCACCGTGGTTTCCTCTGCCAAGGCCTTTGGCATGATGGCAAACTTCTTCGGCAATGATTACGCTGACCGGCGCATCATCGTAGGCGAGGGTTCTACCTTAAGTTTGGGCCGGCATACGCTCACGTTCGTCACCGCGCCCATGGTACACTGGCCGGAAGTCATTGTTTCCTACGATTCTCTGGATAAGGTGCTGTTCTCTGCAGACGGTTTTGGCAAATTCGGTGCGCTGGATGTGCAAGAGCCCTGGGACGATGAGGCCCGGCGCTACTATATCGGCATCGTGGGCAAATACGGCCCTCAGGTGCAGGCGCTTTTGAAAAAAGCCGCCACCTTGGACATCTCCATTATCTGCCCCACTCACGGCCCGGTGCTGACGGAAAACCTGGGGCATTATCTGCATCTTTATGACCTTTGGTCCTCCTATCAGGTGGAGACCGAGGGCATCGTGGTTGCCTATACCTCCATTTACGGCAACACCAAAACCGCTGTGGAGCTTTTGGCTCAAAAACTGCGGGACAAAGGCTGTCCCAATGTGGTGGTGCACGACCTTGCACGATGCGACGTTTCCCAAGCTGTAGCTGACGCATTCCGTTACAGCAAACTGGTTCTGGCCACCACCACCTATAACGCAGACGTATTCCCCTATATGAAAGAATTTATCCACCACCTCACCGAACGCAATTTCCAAAACCGCACGGTGGCATTGGTGGAAAACGGCTCTTGGGCGCCCCTTGCCGCCAAGGTTATGCGCAATATGCTCTCTGAGAGCAAGGCGCTGACCTTCACCGACACCACAGTGCGCATCCTCTCCAGTCTGAACGAGGAATCCAAAAGCCAGATCGACGCAGTTACCGACGAGCTTTGCCAGGAATATCTGGCCCGTCAGGACTCCACTGCCAACAAAAACGATCTGACTGCGCTGTTTCGCATTGGCTACGGCCTGTATGTGGTGACCTGCAACGACGGCAACAAGGACAACGGCCTGATTGTAAACACCGTCACTCAGGTGACCAACACCCCCAACCGGGTAGCCGTGACCATCAACAAGGCCAATTACTCCCACCATGTGATCCGGCAGACCGGTGTGATGAATGTCAACTGTCTGGACACCACCGCTCCCTTTGACCTGTTCCGCAATTACGGCTTCCAAAGCGGCCGCAGTGTGGACAAATTTGCCGGCATAGAAGAACTGCGCTCGGATAACGGCCTGCGTTTCCTGCCCCGGCATATCAACGCATTCCTGTCTCTGAAGGTGGAGAGCTATGTGGATCTTGATACCCACGGAATGTTCATCTGCTCCGTAACCGAGGCACGGGTGCTGTCCAACACCGAGACCATGACCTACTCCTACTATCAGGACCAGGTCAAACCCAAGCCGGAAACTGCCGGCAAAAAGGGCTTTGTATGCAAAGTCTGCGGCTGGATCTACGAAGGCGATACCCTTCCCGAGGATCTTGTTTGCCCCCTGTGCAAACACGGCGCAGCAGATTTTGAACCCATCAAATAATCCTAAAAAAGCATAAAATAACCGGGGATTCCCTAAATATTGTAGGGAATCCCCTTATTTTGCGCCTACATCTTGTGTTTCGACAGATTTCGTGGAATTGTTGTGCTATGATGTGGTCACAGGCGCAGCTCCCAGACGCACCACCGCGACAGTGGCGTCGTCCGATCCGTCTGCACGGCTGGACTCCAAGATCCTGGCCGCCAATTCCCCGGCGGGCTCCCCGGCCCGCTCCCAGCTTGCGCGCAGGGCTTCCTCTCCACCTGCCCCGTCGCTGAGCAGCACCAGGGTCTCTCCCCGGCGCAGGGACAGCTTCTCCACCGTTTCCCGGCCCTCGGCTACCGACAGCCCGGGCGGTGGTGTGGCTGTCCCTATTTTTATAGGCTCGCCACGGGCAATGAGATACGATGGCGCTGCACCCCACTTATAAAGCGTGACTTTTCCCGTGTCCAGCCGCAGCTCCGCCAGGTCAATGGTCACAATGCCCGCATTTCCCTGTAAAGCACAAAGGCTATTGACCGTACGCAAGGCATACTCCGCCGGATACCCCACAGAAAGCAGCTTTCGCAGCATTGCCCCGGTGCGGCGGCCCTCTTTTGCCGCATCCTTACCTGTTCCCATGCCGTCACACAGCAAAATATAGTACCGGCACTCCACCCCGGCAAACCACAAACACCGGTCGCCGTTGGCCGTTTCCCGGCTGCTGGAGCATACCGCGATCTCCGGCTGATACCACTGCTGGGGCGGATTTTTCCGCCGGGCCAGAGAATCGGACACCTCCTGCAGATAATCCGACAGGAATCCATACTGCTGCACCACCGCATGACGGTACTCATGCCGCCGATCCCGGTCTGCCCGGATGGTGCGCAGCTGTTCCTGACTCCGCTTCAATTCCATAAGCAGTCTGCCCGTTTTGCGGCAGCCTTTGGGGAGATCCTCTCCATGCCCCAAGGGTTTATGCAACACATCTGTGGAAATTTGAGCCGGCTGCTCCCGGCAGGTCTTTCTGCAAGGGCAGCTATAACAAGCTCGCTCTGCCGCCCGGACAATGAGCGCCTCCTCATCAATGGGCGCTTCCTCCACATCCCGGAGCAAATGTTTCGTCTGCTCCAGCACTTGCGCCGCCATTTCCAGCCGCACCTGCGCCACCCCGGTCTCTCCCCGGCGGTGGGAAACATCCGCTTTTCCGGGAACGAAACACGCCCCCACACCCCCAAGCAATAACCCTGCCATGGGCATAATATCCCACAGACCGCAAAGACCCATCACAAACGTATACACCGCTACCGGCGCCAAACAATGGGCCCATTTGGGCACTCTCGGCAGCAGCCTTAATAAATACGCAAGACTCAGCACCGCAGTCATAGGCACCGCTGTCACCTGGGCAAGATCCAGGGCAAGTCCCGCCAGCGCTGCCGCAGGAAACGCGCCCATACAGGCCGCCAAGGATGCGGCCAAGAACCCCAGTCCTATGTAAGGCGTCACCGTGATCTGCGCCAGGGCCAACACGCCAACTCCGCAGATAAGCCAAGTGAGTACCGGATCGCGCCGCCGGGAAGCCGCTGTAAAGAGGCCCGTCACCGCCACCGCAAGACCCACCCGCAGCAGGTACATCCAAACTTGGGTGTTGTCCCGAAGCCAAACCTGAAAGGCAAGGCCTGTGGCCGCCACGACAAGGCCTGCCAGCGCAGGCATAAGCAGCGGTGTTTGGCGCAAGCTCTGCCGCCCTCCCAAAATCACTGCCGCCAGTACCCCTGCTAAAATCCACGCAACTCCCTGGGCTCCGGCCGTGCCCCAGAATACCAAATATCCCCCCATGCTCCCCAATGCCAGCAGAATTGCCGGCCATCCGGAAGCTGCGCACAAAAGTCCCAGCGCCAACGGCTGAAATTGGTTTCCCAGGCTTGCCGCCGTCATGGCAAAGCCGGCCAGAAGATACCCAACGCTTTGGGCCAAAGTATGTAGCCGAGGGTCTGAAAGCCACCGCTTCAGCATCCGGTGTCCGCGTCTGACATATATTCCCAGTGAAACGAGCATTTGTAACCACAGTCCTTTCTTTGTTCTCTCCCTAAAATCCTAACACGGGAGCTGTGGTTTATTTTGTCGTAATAAGCACCCGGAAAAAGTTTCCGGCATATTTCCTTCTGCCTTATCATTATATAGTACTTAGGCGTAAAAAAGCAGGCTGTGAAAACAGCCTGCTTTTTGTTTATTCTTCCTCATTCCGGGGCGTGCCATTACCCTTATGACGGCGACGGCGGTTGCGATGATTTTTGTGGAATTTCTTCCGTTTTTCCGGAGTTTCCTGCTCGTTTTCCTGAGAAACCGACTCCTGAAGTTCTTCCTGCTCCACCGGCTGGACGATCACTTCGCTGGTATAACGCAGCTTGATGGGCTCCAGATCCAGGGGTTTTTCTTCCTCCTGCATCTTCTTGGGACATTTGCAGCAACCGGAGATAGGTGCAAGTTCTGCAGGGATGGGAGGATCGTTTTTCTTGGCCTTGCCGCTGCGCAGCACCGCAATTTGATCATTGGCAAACGTCAGAATGGTCTCCGGCTGGTTTTCCATACGCACCTTTACCCGCTGACGCAGCAGATCCACCTCAGTGACCGTGCCACGACCCTCAGGAGTATCCACAAAGGATTCCGCTTTCGGTGCTTCCCGCAGCAGATCTTCATAGGCATCCTGTTCGTATTTTAAGCAGCACATCAATCTGCCGCAAGTGCCGGAAATTTTGGTGGGATTTAAGCTTAAATTCTGGGTCTTAGCCATTTTTATGGACACGGGCTGGAAATCATCCAAGAAGCTTGCACAGCAGAACGGTCTGCCGCAAATGCCAAAACCGCCTACCATCTTCGCCTTGTCCCGAACGCCGATCTGCCGCAGCTCGATACGGGTATGGAACACAGAGGCCAAAGTCTTTACCAGCTCCCGGAAGTCCACCCGCTCATCTGCGGTGAAGAAAAACAGGATCTTGCTGCCGTCAAAGGCCACCTCAGCAGAAACAAGCTGCATATCAAGGCCCTGCTCCTGGATCTTCTCCTGACAAACACGGAAAGCCTTTTCCTCTTTTTCCCTGTTTTCTTCCACAGTCTTTTCGTCCTGCTCATTGGCCTTGCGCAATACGCTTCGCAGAGGCGTGACCACATCCTTTTGGGGTATGGTATGATTGCCTGCGGCGCAAATGCCAAATTCTGCACCCCGGGCCGTATCAATGATCACATGATCCCCAGCCTGCAGAGCCAGGTCGCCGGGGGCAAAATAATAGACCTTCTGGCCAGGGCGGAACTGAATGTCCACCACCTCGACCATAGCTGTCTTATTGTTATCTTCCATGGTATACTCCTTATTTTCCTTTATTTCAATTCCCAGCTGAGCCATGCGCAGATCGCCGCCACAGATACATTGGATTGGGCGTAAATCACCGCTTTTTTCAGCGCATCCACAGCGCTGTGCAGCTGCGCGCCGCTGCGACGGGTGCTGATCTGCCGGGAAAGGGGATCTTCTGTTTCAATTCCTGCCTTGCAGGTCAGTGCGCCCACCAAAAGGGCCAGCCACTGATTCAATGCGTCTGCCAGCTCTTCCCGCTTCCATTTTTCCATGGCTGTAAAAATGGCCAGCAGCTCCATCTGGTCTGCTCCTGCGTATGCCCGGGCAAACCGGACGGTATGCTCCGACACCTGCTGTTCTTCCGGATCTGACGCATCCGGCACTTCCTGCAATTTTAACTCCACACATCTGGAGCGAATGGTGGGCAGGAGCTTTTCCGGCATATCGGCAAGCAGTAAGAACATTCCGTAAGCCGGTGGCTCTTCCAGTACCTTCAGCAACGCATTTTGCGCTTCGGTGCGCATATCCTGCGCCCGGGGGAAAATATAGACCTTGCGCTCTGCCTCGTTGGGGCGGACATACATATCCGTCCGTGCCTGGCGCACCAGGTCTACACTTACTGTCTTTTTCTCCGGATCATCCACTGTGATCACATCCGGATGAAGACCGGAAAGCGCCTTGCGGCAATCACTGCAGGTGCAGCAGGGGCGGTCTGTCCCCCGGCACACTGCAGCAGCCGCCAGCAAATTTGCCAGCGTTTGCTTGCCCGACCCTTCCGGGCCGCAAATGAGATAGCCATGAGATATGCGGTTTTGTTTCAAGGCTGCGGTCAAATTTTCTTTCAGCCGCCCATTGCCCGGCAACGCATCAAGTCCCATAGCGCTCTCCTTTCTCTTTCCGGCAAATATTATAACACAAAATTTGTAAAAATGCTATCCTTTTAACCCCACAGAGCAGACAGCATGGGAATGACCTGCTTTTTCCGGCTCATGACCTTTGGCAGGAACACGGTATTGTCCTTGGGCAATACATTAAATGCCTGATGAATGACCTCATCATCGCCCAAAAACAGCAGCTGTGTGCCTTCAAGCAGCACATCGGTGAGCATCAGGATCATTATGCTCAGCTCTTTTCTTTCCACATGGTGGCGCATGAGCTCCAAAAACTCTTCCTTGCGCTGGAGCATTTTCGGACTGTCCAAACAGGTGATCTGTGCAACCGCCAGATTATGACCGGCAATCTGGAACTCCTTATAGTCACTGAACAAAAGCTCCTTTGCCGTTCTTGCCCCGGAAGATGCAGAGAAGATCTCCCTGCCCAGTTCATCCAAGGAAACATTGGCAATACGGGCCATGCGCTCTGCCGTACGAATGTCCCGCTCGGTGCAGGTGGGGGATTTGAACATGACCGTATCCGACAAAATCGCCGCGGCCATCATGCCGGCCATTTTCTCCGAGGGCATCAGGCCCCGATCCTGGAACATTCCGGCAATAATGGTATTGGTAGAGCCCACAGGCTCATTGCGCACATAAATGGGGTTGGCAGTCTGAATGTCCGCCAAACGATGGTGGTCAATGATCTCCAAAATTTCAGCCTCTTCCAAACCGGGAACGGATTGAGAAGCCTCGTTATGATCCACCAGCACAACCCGTTTTCTCCGGGGACGCAGCAAGTGATACCGGCTCAAAATGCCAACCACCCGTTCCTGCTCATCCAAAATCGGGAAGCAAAGATCTCTGTGCTTGACCATGATCTCCCGCACATCGTCCACCCGATCCTCCAAATGGACGCAGATCAGATCTTCTGTGCGGCAAATACGGCCCACAGGCACGGACTGAAAGATCAACCGCATGGCCCGATAAGCATCAAAGGGCGTAGAGATCACACAAGTCTTGGTGGGCAGCTGACGCAGCTCCTCAGACAGCTCCGCTTGGCACAGCACCAGGCAATTTACATTCATTTCCAGAGCCCGGCGGATCATCTCCGGCTGGTGGCCGCAGATAACAATGGAATCCTTGCTGTTAAACAGCAGATTTTCCCGAATTTGAGGCAGCGCTACAATCACTTCGCCGGACACGGTATCTGTTTTCTCTCCGGCCTCATTGAGGATCTTTCCCTCCAGCACATTCAGCAGATTAAAAAGAGGCACTTCATTCAGCCGGCCGTCGCCCACAAGGCCCATATTGTAATTGGCCACATCCTCCCGGGACAACATTCCGTACAACGTTCCGTCCTCATGAGATACGGGGATGGCCGTATTCTGATCATGAAGGATATTCCACGCCCGCTCCATGGTCACTGCCGCGGAAAATACCGGAGGCTCGTCAAATTCCAAATCCTTAACCTGGGTATGCATGCTGTGAATCAGCTGGGGCGGCGCAAAGCCAAACTTGTCCAGCACGATCTGCGTTTCGTCAGACACATGACCCAGGCAAGCCGCCTCATACTCCCGATGACCCAGCGCATTGTGCAGCTCCGTATAGGCCATGGCGGCCACGATGGAGTCGGTATCCGGATTTCTGTGTCCGGTAACGTAAATGGTATCCAAAATCATTCCTCCTTTGAACTAAAGGCGATTTCTGTATCTTTTTACCCTGTTTTTCCTTTGAAAAAAGGTCAAATTTCCGCATGATAGAATTATTATACCTTTATCCAGGAAAAATAGCAAGATAAAATCAGTTTGTGCACATCTTAGCCCTTGCTTTTTACCTAAATTACAGCTAAAATATATGTTGATTTGATAAACATACGGAGGGTTTTTTATGAACGTATTGGTTACCGGCGGCGCCGGCTACATCGGCTCCCACACCTGTGTTGAACTGCTGAATTGCGGCTACGGTGTGGTGGTCATCGACAACCTGTGCAATTCCAACGCAAAAAGCCTGGATCGGGTAAAGGAGATCACCGGCAAGGATCTGAAATTCTATGAAGGCGACGTGCGGGACGAAGCACTGCTTCGCAAGATCTTTGCAGAAAACGAGATCGGCTGTGTGATCCATTTTGCTGGCCTGAAGGCCGTGGGCGAAAGCGTTGCCATTCCCTGGAAATATTATGACAATAACCTCAATTCCACTTTGGTGCTGACCAAGGTCATGGAAGAGGTGGGAATGAAGAACATCATCTTCTCCTCCTCTGCTACGGTCTACACGGCGGACAACGAAATGCCCCTGCGGGAAAATTCCCGTACCGGCAACTGCACCAACCCCTATGGCTGGACCAAGTACATGACCGAGCAGATCCTCTCCGGCATGGCAAATGCGGACAATACCTGGGGCATCGTTCTGCTGCGTTACTTTAATCCCATCGGCGCTCACGAAAGCGGCCGCATCGGCGAAGACCCCCGGGGTATTCCCAATAACCTCATGCCTTACATCACCCAGGTGGCCATTGGCCGGCGGGAGCAGCTCAGCGTATTCGGCAACGATTATGATACTCACGACGGCACCGGCGTGCGGGATTACATCCATGTTGTGGACCTGGCAAAAGGTCACGTGGCTGCTGTAAAGTATGTTGCTGCCCATCCCGGCTGCGAGGTGTTCAACCTGGGCACCGGTACCGGCTACAGCGTGCTGGATATGGTCAAGAGCTTCTCCACCGTGAACAATGTTCCCGTACCCTATGTGATCGCCCCCCGCCGTCCCGGCGACATTTCCACCTGCTATGCAGACCCCGCCAAGAGCGCTAAGCTGCTGGGCTGGACTGCAGAAAAGAATCTGGATGATATGTGCCGCGACTCCTGGAACTGGCAGAAAAACAACCCCATGGGTTACGGAGAATAAGGAAATTTTTAGCAGGAAATCCACAAAACCATGGCGAAAAATTTGCGGTTTTGTGTAAAACTGACACTTTACAATATTAGAGCGTTATAGTATAATTATTTCGTTGGGGTTTATTCCCAAAACCCACTTTTTATACCATACTGCAAAGCAGTAATTTTTGAAATGGAGGAATTTCCAATGTCTGTTAAAGTTGCTATCAATGGTTTTGGCCGTATTGGCCGTCTGGCTTTCCGTCAGATGTTCGGCGCTGAGGGCTTCGAGGTTGTTGCCATCAATGACCTGACCTCCCCCGCTATGCTGGCTCACCTGCTGAAGTATGACTCCACTCAGGGTGCATACGCAGCTCCCTTCGGCACTCACACTGTCGAGGCTGGCGAAGACAACATCGTTGTTGACGGCAAGAAGATCACCATCTACGCTAAGGCAAACGCTGCCGAGCTGCCCTGGGGCGAGCTGGACGTAGACGTGGTTCTGGAGTGCACCGGTTTCTACACCTCCAAGGCTAAGGCTCAGGCTCACATCGACGCCGGCGCCAAGAAGGTCGTTATCTCTGCTCCCGCAGGCAACGATCTGCCCACCATCGTTTACAATGTCAACCACGAGACTCTGACCAAGGACGACAACATCATCTCCGCTGCTTCCTGCACCACCAACTGCCTGGCTCCCATGGCTAAGGCTCTGAATGACCTGGCTCCCATCGAGTCCGGCATTATGTGCACCATCCACGCTTACACCGGCGACCAGATGATCCTGGACGGTCCTCAGAGAAAGGGCGACCTGCGCCGCTCCCGTGCCGGTGCTATCAACATCGTGCCCAACTCCACCGGTGCTGCTAAGGCTATCGGCCTGGTTATCCCCGAGCTGAACGGCAAGCTGATCGGCGCTGCTCAGAGAATCCCCACCCCCACCGGTTCTACCACCATTCTGAACGCTGTGGTTGCAAAGGAAGTCACCAAGGACGAGATCAACGCTGCCATGAAGGCTGCTACCACCGAGTCCTACGGCTACACCGAAGACGAGATCGTCTCCTCCGACATCATCGGCATGACCTTCGGTTCTCTGTTCGATGCTACCCAGACCATGGTCAACAAGCTGCCCGGCGGTATGACCCAGGTTCAGGTTGTTTCCTGGTACGACAACGAGAACTCCTACGTTTCTCAGATGTGCCGCACCATCAAGCACTTCTCCACTCTGCTGTAATTGATAACATAACGGCAAAAGCCGCTGTCCAAATGGACAGCGGCTTTTTTTATACTCTTTAACGAATGCCGTAATTTTCAATAATGTAATCCATATCCTTATCGCCGCGGCCGGAAAGATTGATAAGAATAGAACCTGTACCCATCTTCTTAGCCAGCTCCATGGCATAAGCCACAGCGTGGGCGCTTTCAATGGCAGGGATAATGCCCTCCATACGGGCAAGGGCAAAAAACGCATCAATGGTCTGATCGTCGGTCACTGCATCGTAGCTGACTCTTCCCAAATCATGCAGGAACGC
>JAZSFE010000010.1:0-14328 GCA_045532105.1 Faecousia sp. | reverse complement strand
CCCGATCCGGCGGCGGCCGACACCAATAGCTTGCCGCCACGATTTACAACAGCCAATTCCTGCTGAGGCGTCAGTTTTTCAGCCATGGTGCACCTCCTTTTGTACTTCCTCCCAAAAACGTTGGGCATTCATCGCCTTATAATTCCTGCGTCCCGCCACCTGCTCTTTATGGCAAACCGCGCCATAGGGGCAGTATGTGCAGGCATCGTGGGACGTTCCTCTGGTATAGGGGTTCGGTTCAATGTTTCCGGATGCAATATCGTCCACCATGTTCCCCAGAACGCGGTAAATATACTGCCGCAGAAGCTGCATCTGCTCCCGATCTGCCAGATCGCCGGAAAGGCTGCCGTCTTTTTTCCTTGTGCAGGAAAGTCGGCCAGTCTCCTCAGGGTCCATAGCCTGCAAAACATCTTCATCCAGCAGCAATAGGCCCTTTCGTTTCCACTCCTTGCTGCGCAGTGCCTCCGCCTGCTCCGGTGTCAGCTTGCCGTCAGCGGTGACGATGGGTGCTCTTGCGGGGAAATACTGTACACCCGCGCCCACAGGAGACTGACCGAACAAGTCACTGTTTTCTAACGCAAACAGATATAACAGCATCTGAAGGCCTACACCGTTAAATACATCGCAGTAGTCAAAATCCTTCTTTCCGGTTTTATAATCCACTACCCGGAAATAATTTCGTCCGTCTTCCTGCCACACATCCACCCGGTCCACAAAACCCCGGAGAAGCGCCTGCTTTGTGCTTGCGCTGATGGCGATAGCAGGTGCGTCGCCGTCTTTGCCAAAAGCAAGCTCAAAGGCCTGAGGGATGAATGCGGATGCCTTAAGCTCCTGCCACAGCTCCGCTACCACCATTTCCAATTCCTTACGGTTTCTTCGGAACAAATAGCTCAGGCGCAAAGAGTCCAGCTGGGCAAAATGCTCCTTTTCATAAGCATCTGCATACTCTGCAGCCAGAGAAAGGGTCTGCTCCAGGCTCACTTCATGGAAGCCGCCCCGTGCCATAACATCTTTCGCTGTCTGCTCCAGCACGGCATGGACATAGGTGCCGAACTCTGCGGGATCAACACTTACCTCTTTCCGCTCCTTAGCGCGCATTCCGTATTTCAAGAAATAAGACATCCGGCACTCTGCCTGCCGGTCTACCTGAGAGGCAGACAGGTGCAAGGTTTCCCCATAAAGTCCGTCAATCTGATCTTTTTCCACACTTCCCAAGTCATAGGAAAGCTTCTGCTTTGCCTGAACATATTGCTGGGAAAGTCCAAGATCACACGCCAGTTCTTCAGCAGACCATCGGTTCAGATAAATTGCGGCCTCCTCTGGGTCTGCTGTCTCCGGGCCATAGGTCTCCAAAAGATGCACTTCCCCACCGGCCATTTCTGCCAAACGGCGGCATACATATGACGGCTGTCCTCCGGAATACAGAACCGTCACCGTATCGCGTGCACCGCAAAACACTCCATAGATCTCTGCAAATTCAGCTTGGATGCCCTCCATGGCGCCACCGGTAAGAGGCACACCCATGCTGCGCAGAGCCACCCTTTCCTGATCGGACAAAATACCGGTGCTGCCACCGTAACCGGGCAGTTTTCCCTCCTCTGCACCCAAAACGATCAAATGCTTTTCCTGCTGGCAGCGCATTGCGCTCACAGGGCCTGTCATCACCGCATCCAGTACCGGCGGGATCGTACCCACGTCATACTGATTCAAAAGCAGGGTCATCAGCCGCAAAAACGCATCCGGCTCCCAAAAGGTCGCGCCCAAGGCATCGTGCAGCTGCTCCAAAGCATTCAAAATAATTTCCCAAAGCTGATTGAGGATCTGAGCGCTGCGGTTATCCCCCGTTTTATCCAACTGAGTGGCCATATCGCTGAGTCTGCCGGCAAAATCGATCTCCTCTAAAAAGGCATACAGCGCCTGCACCTGTCCGGAAAGATCCTTCGCAACCCGGAAATTTTCGTAAAGTCTTTGCAAGGGGGCAATGGCCGTTTCCCTTGCCCGATTCAAAAGCTCCAGTTCTTTTCGGGTATCCGGTGTCCAAAGCTCCGAAAGGCCGCCGGGATGATTCTCCCAAGATTCCAGCCAACCTTTTCCTCGTACCGCCCAAATAATGGCGTAATTCTCTAGTTTATCGCAAATTTCGGTATCCAGAGGCGACAGGCCGGAACGCAAATAACGCAGGACATCCTGCCGATCAAAACCGCCCAATGCAGCTGCCATGGCAGCAAGCACCGTGGTCATTACACTGCTCTCCAGCACGCTTTGTGTACCGGACTCATAAAGAGGAATTCCACAGCGGCGAAACCACATACGCAAAAGACTGCTGTATGCATTCATATCCGTACAAACAACACTGATGTCCCGATACCGACAACCGCCGCGCACCAATTCCATGACCTTCTGGGCCGCAGCCTGTACTTCATGGAAAGCAGACTCTGCGCTGACTACCTGCAGGCAGCCTGCCAGGTCACTTTGGGGCAGCTGACCCTGAAACATAGAATTACACACCTGCATAAGTGGCAGTGTCTCCTGGCCAATATATTCAATCTGCACTTCCACACCGGCCCGTTTGGCGCACTGCACCAACTGTGCTGCCGTATCCCCAGCTTTTTCAAAAGCAAGCGCCTGGGAACTGACGCCATCACAGTTCAATCCCACAGTTACCGAGGGACTGACCCGGATCAAATGCTCCAAAATGGCCATATGCTGCCGGGTGAAATCCGGGAAACCGTCAATGTAAAACACATGATCTTCACCGAAATCTCCATCCTGCAGCTGTTGCAGCAGCCAGTTCATCAGATCCCTGGGATCCTTCTTTCCCTGAGCGCAAAGGCTGTCATACGCACTCAAGATCAAAGAAAGCTCCTCCAATTTTTGGGCAAGGCTTCCCTCAGCCCTCCCCGCTGCCTGCTGAAGATCCACAGAAGTAATGCAGCAGCGTTTGAACTCATCCACTGCGTCCACCATATCCCTTAAAAACTCGGGTTTGGTCTCCACTGCAGCATAGGCTTTCAGCCGACTGTGTAGCTGACGGGTGGCTGCTGCCATAGTTACGATACGGCCGCCGTCATCCATGCAGCTTTGTGCTGCACTGCCCATACTATCCGCTACCCGGCGGGCAAGCCGCGGGAAAGACAACACCTCTGCATACCGGCTGGCGGTGTCCCCGGCAGCAGCACAAAGGCGCCGCTCTGTATCATGGCTGATCAGTTCCGGTACCATCAATATGCAGTTACTCTTTTTCCCCTGTACATCCGCAGCGATACGAGTCAGAATTTCCTCACGAACCTTGACCCAGTCTGCGCCCAGCAAAAGATGCAGCATTTTGCCACCGCCTTTCATTTGTTACATCATATCACAGTTTCCGTCCAAAAAACAGGGTGTTTTTCAGCTTTCTTATATTTTTTTGCAAAAAATACCCGGATCCTTAGAAAGGATCCGGGTATATTCTAAAAATTATTTATTCTGCTGCGCTCACTTCGTAAAGATCCAGCCATGCATCCAAATATTCGGATTCCCAAACATTGCCTGCTGCGTCCACATAGCGGTAAACGATCGCAGCAAAGCTAACCGCCTTGGCGCTGTTTGCATGCAAAGGCAGACCATAATTGGAACCGTACTTGCCACCCTGTTCCACAGAAAGCTCATCCATCAACAGCCGCGCCACATTAGTCTGCTCCAACTCACCATCGCTCCAGGTAATATTCACCGGAGCTCCCTGGGCATCAAATGTAGCAAACGCGATGCTCACCTCGGTAATGGTTACATTGGCATTATTCTGAAATTCTGCACAAAGCAGGTCACCGTCTGTCCACTGCGTCAGACGGTTCTGCACCACCGGTACAGGAGAAGCCGCAAGCAGCGCGTTCAGTTCATCCGCAGTATATTTCTCTTCGACCTCAGGCATCTCAATGGAAATATTGGATTTTCCCTCAAAGGCCTCAATAAACGCACCGTAGTAGGGGTTTTCCCAGGTATTGCCGTTCACATCCTCATAGTAATATGCAATGGCAATAAACTTATCTACCTTGGCACTGTTCTTATGCATGCCGTAGCCATGATCAGAGCCATATGTATCGCCGGACTTGATATAATTATACTTCAAGGAAACTCTTGCGATGTTGGTATCATTCACATTGCCGTTATTTCCCGTAACCTTTACTGTAGTCCCCGCGGAATCCCAGCAAGCAAAAGCGATTCTAATTTCCTTAAGGGAAACATCGGAATTGTTCTTTACCTCTGCCCAAAGCAGATCGCCGTAATCACTGCCCTCTTCCCAGCCGTCGATACCGTAATTCACAACATACAACTTCTGGTCGTCCAACGTATTCTCGATCTCATCCTGAGATTTGCCCACAAAGCTGTAACGCAGAGGATCGCTGTCGTCATTATTGTTAAATCCGGCATTCAAAAGCTCCTTAATACCGGCACGCACTCCAATGACCAACGCCACAGCAAGAACAGAGACAATAAACGAACGCACTGCGCCCTTCTTCTTTCCTTTCTTCTGCCGAGGCTGCTGATTGGGGGTCTCCACATTTTGCACAGCACCGCAATCAGGACAACGCTGACTGCCTTCCGGCACGGTCGAACCGCATTTATTACAATACATTTTTGCTCCTCCTTATGTTATCAAACATATGAAAAGTATAGCAAAACATTAAAATATTGTCAATAATTTTGACCATCAAGTCCTGTGAAAAAGGTTTTGCAGCCAGCCAAGACAGTCCAGGAAGAAAAACCGCAATTCATACCCCTGTTCCTGCTGCAGCGTGTCCGTTAAGGTGTCAGAAAAACCTGCTCCCACGGAAGTATCTTCAAACTCGGCTGAGGTCGCGGGTAGGCACAAAGACGGAAACACCACACACCACCAGTTTTTTCCCTCGCCCTCGCCAATGGTCACCCGCAGGGATTCATAAACACCTGCAGGCAGAGAAAATGTTTCATACTCCCTGGTTGGAAAAGCCTCCCTTGCGAGACTCACTGTGGCCTTATGAGGCATTCCTGCATCCTGCAGTGCCCCATTTGCCGCCTGCTCCAGCTGCGGCAGTAAATCTATCAAAGATTCTTTTGCATGTTTGACATCCTCTGCCTGAACCGTATCCAGCACGCATAGCACCGCGTCTCGAACCTGCAGTTTTACCTGCTGATCTTCTTTCGTATCTGTGGCGCCTACCACATGTAACCGGATAATATCATTGCTAAGAGTGAGTCTATCCGCAATGGCCGTGGCAAACCACAAAGCTGCTGCAAGACATGTACAAATAATTACGATTTTCCCAATAATTTTCATAAAAAACACCGTCCATACCGGAATAGCACCAGTATGGACGGAATTTTCCAAAATTATACAGGCATTGCAATGTACACGTTGGGATAATTTTCTCTAAGCATATTGCAGATCACCGCAGCATGTTCAAACTCCGTGACCATAGCAAACACTGCAGAACCCGAACCGGTCATCTGCTGACCAACAGAGCCATAGGAATTGAAAATAGACTTAATATAATTCAGTTCCAAATGTTCCTCAGTAACTACGGGATCAAAAACATTGCATAAATTCTGGGCAATCTTCCCCAAATCTCCTGCAAGCAGCGCGCTCTCCATGGCCTGATGATCCGGCCGCTTGCCCACGCCCTTTTCATCCAGCTTTGCGTAAAGCTCCGGGGTAGATGCAGAGAAATCCGGCTTGCACACCACGAAAATACACTCGGGCATATTCGGCAGCTTGCGCAGCCTTTCACCTCGTCCCTCAACCATAGCCGTACCGCAGAGTGTACAAAACGGCACATCACTACCTACGCTTGCGCCTAATTCTGCCAACGCGCCAATGGAAAACGGCTCGCCGTAATGGCGATTCAATGCCCTCAGAACTGCCGCGGCATCTGCACTTCCGCCCCCAAGACCCGCCTGGGAGGGAATCCGTTTGGTGATCCGGATCTCCAATCCATCGGGGTCTTTCTTTGCAGTATCAAAAAACACCTTTGCCGCTTTCCAGGCAAGATTCCGCTCATCAGCAGGAATCCCTTCCTGATCGCATTTTAAACACCAAGGTTTTCCCGTGCCAATGTCAATTTCAATGTCATCACGCAAGGAAATGGTCTGCATCACGCTTTTTAAGTCATGATAGCCGTCCGGCCGCTTGCCCAGCACGTCCAGCGTCAGATTCAATTTGGCAAAAGCCGGTTCCTGCAGGGTGGTCATATCTTTCGCCCTCCAAAGATTTTTTCTTATTATATCGAAAAAGAACCGCTTTTGCAATGGTATATTTTTTGCACTGTTGGGGATTCTATGAATAGCCAAAATAAGGATTGGAGGTACTTCTATGGATACCGTGGCTTTGATTCTGTCCATTATCGGGTCGATCAACTGGGGCCTTGTGGGCATCTTCCAGTTTGATCTGGTCGCATGGCTGTTCGGCGGTCAAGATGCTGTCATCAGCCGTATCATCTATACTCTGGTTGGTATTGCCGGCTTGTGGTGCATCACATTGCTGTTTCGCAAAGGCCAGCACATTGATGGGGACTAATCCCCAAAAGAAAAGCGGCAGTGCCCAGCACTGCCGCTTATTTCCTTATTCAGTAGGTTTGTTTGCTACACGCACGATGCAGGAATAAGTCTCACCCTCCACCGTTGCAGACACCGTCACATACTTATTTTTCAAATCGGAGGTGACCTTCAGCGCCTTTACTGTACGACCGCTGATCTGCACATAACCATCTTCACTGGCTGTCCAAACCACATTTTGCACATTCGCGCCATTACCGTCTTTCAAAGAAAGCTGGAAGGATTCATTTCCACCCAGATACAAAGTAACATCCTTATTGCTGATCTTATACTTTGCCTCTGTCTGCTGTGCAGGTGTAAATGCTACGATTACTGTGCAGGATACCGTCTGATCGCCGATGGTGCCACGCACCACAGTATTGCCCTTGCCCACAGCAGAGACAACACCATTCTCATTGATCTTGGCAACCGCCTCATTATCAGAAGTCCAGGTAATGTCCGTAGCCTTAACACCGTCAATTTCCTTGTAGATACTTACGGGGTCAGGATATTTCTCAGACATGGTAAAGCCGTTCTTTTCAAATGTGCCCTTAAGCTTCAGCACAAAGCCATCGGGGACAGCCGTCTCATCCTCCACCGGATCATCAGAGGGAGTCTCGGTCTCACCGAAGCTACAAATAACCTTACATTCCTTAGTAACTTCACCGCAGGTAACCGTGATGATGGCCTCACCGCCGCCCACTGCGGTAATGTTACCCATAGCATCCACCGTTGCCACCTGTTCATTGGAGGAGCTAAATGTTACCGTCTCAGTGGTATCAACAGGAACTTTCTGTACACTCAGCTGCCACAGTGTGCCCTCCACAGGCAGTTCAATGGTAGGAGCAGAAAGCTCCAGGTCGGTGCAATAGATCTCGTCCGGTTCTTGCTGGAGCTGATCGGAAGATCCTTGCTGCTGATCTTGAGAATAGCTGCCGTCATTTCCCGTATCGCTTCTATCCGGCAGGAACATACGGAAACCAATATAACAAAGCACCGCCACGATGGCCAAGAACAGCAAAATGATCACAACCACAAGACCCTTATTGGCGCTTTCCGTCTGTTCTTCCTGGGTCATTGCCACAGTCCGTCCGCTTTTCTTGTTGCGCTTACGGACATTGGCCTTAGAGAAACGTCCGCCCTTTACATAGGTATAACCCGCGGTCTCTTCTGCAGGAGTCGTATCCACCGCCGTTTGCTCTGTGGAATTCTTTGCACATCCGCAAATGGGGCAGGCTGCTGCTGTTTCCGGATATGTAGTTCCGCAAACGTCGCAAATAACCTTACTCATATGTTACCTCCGCATCGGTGCAGCCCGCTGCACCCAAATTTCTCAGTTTTTTCAGAAAAACTTCCGAAAAACAATATGTTCCTCAGGGTTCGGTCATTTCCCATCAGAAAAACCGCAACCGTCTGTGAAGCTGTAACCGAGTTGCTGATATTATATCACACCGACTCGATTTATGCAAGTACACAAACCGCGTCATATCCTCCTTCACTCCCGCAAAAGCCGGGATTTGACCTTTTCCGCCGGTATATTCCCGGAAAAGCCACGGAAATACTGTTGCATTTTTTCCTATTTTATTTTATCATATAGAAAGATATGATGAAAGGAGGCGATGGATGTGTCCGAACCGAAATTGATTTCTCCTCTGCTGGACGGATTTGTGATGGGCGACCCCATCAGCGACCACCACGGTGTGCGCAGCTGCCCTGCCATGGAGGTAGATACGGATAACAAATACATCGTCAAGATCCTGTCTGTACCTGCATCCCAAACCAAGTTGGATGCTCTGCTGCTGGCAGGCGCTTTCCCCGATACTGTTTCTATGGTCCCCTATCTTCAGGATCTGGCTGATGGGATCGTAGAAGAAGCTGTGATCTTGCAGCGTCTTTCTCAGTTAGAGGGTTTTATCCCCTTTGAAAGCTGGCAGGTCGTACCCATGGAAGACGGGGAGATCGGCTTCGATATTTACCTGCGCAGTACATACCGCGCCTCTTTGGAGCGAAGCTTCCGCCGGGACAGCATGACGCACCTGCAGGCAGTCAACCTGGGTCTCGACCTTTGCGCCGCTCTTGCCGTATGCCGCCGCAGCGGTTATTTGTACGTGGACTTAAAACCCGAAAATGTATTTCTTACCGACGACCAGGAATACCGCATCGGTGATCTGGGTTTCCTTTCTATGGATTCTCTGCAGTATGCCTCTATACCTGAACGGTATCTGAGCCGGTACACAGCCCCGGAGATCACAGATGCTTACTCAGCATTAAATGAGACTATGGACGTATATTCTGCAGGTCTCATCCTATACCAGGCATACAACGGCGGCACCCTGCCCTTTACAGACCGGGCAGGCAGTGAACCCTTGTCTGCCCCTGCCTATGCTGACCCGGAGATGGCGCAGATCATTTTAAAGGCCTGCGATCCCAATCCCGAAGTCCGCTGGCAGGATCCCCTGCAGATGGGTCAGGCTTTGGCTGCTTATTTGCAAAGCCACAGTGTCAACGATACACCCATCGTAGTTCCCGAAGAACCGATCATGCCCGAGGAGCTCATGGACGAGCCTGCTGCAGAAGAAGAGGCTGAACCCACTACCGACGAGATCATCGCCGAAGTGGATGAAGCATTGGTTTCCGTTGGCGTCCCCGAACAAGAGCTGGACGAGCAGCCTGTTGAGGCAGCTCAGCCGGAAGAAGATCCGGAACAGGTGGAAGAAACTCCGGATATTACAGAAGATAACGCATCTTCTGTGGAGGAAGAGTCGGAAATTTCCGAAGAAACAGAAGCCCCTTTGGAGGAAACGGTCGAGGAAGATGCCGAAGACCCCGTAGATCAACGAAATCTTGTCATCAAGGCCGTATCCATTGAAGAATCCATGGGCGTCACCAAGGAAACATCGCAAATCCTTGCTCAAGCAGAAGATCTTATCGCCCACGAGACCCCCGACCCTGTGGTAGTTCCTGATCCCATTGATGTGCCCATACCCGAACCCATCGTGGAGCAGGAGGAAGTACCTGCCGATGAAGAAACTGCCGAGGAAGAAATTGACGAGGAAGAAACTTCTGAAGACACTCCCGCTGAAGAAACGGTTGAGGAAGAAACCGAAGAAGAGCAAACTGAGGAAACACCGGAAGATACTTCTGAAGCAGACCTCATCGAGGATCACCAGCCTGCGCCCAAAAAGAAAAAACTGCGTGGCTGGGTGGCAGCACTTATAGTCATTGCCCTGGTCGCTGGCCTTGGCTTTGGCGGCTGGTTCTTCTATGAAAATTACTACATACAGACCATTTACGGAATCACCTTGGACGGTGCAGAAGACACTCTGACAGTATCGCTGAACACCGAAATAGCAGACAATCTGCTGAGCGTTCAATGCATCGACACCTACGGCAACACTATTAAAGCTTCTGTAGCAAACGGTCAGGCTCACTTTACAGGTTTGAGCCCCTCCACCCGCTACAAAGTACAGGTGCTGATCTCCGGTCTGCATAAGCTGGTTGGCAAGACCACCCACACCTACGAAACCTCCGATCAGACTTCCATTATTGATCTGAATGCAGTCACTGGTACGGAAAACGGCTCTGTAATTCTAAGCTTTGCTGTACAAGGCCCGGAGGCCGGTGGCTGGAAGGTCACTTACGGCGCAGAAGGTGTCGAAGAACAAACTGTGGAATTCACCGGCCACATGATCACTCTCAGCGGCCTAACCATTGGAAAAGAATATACCTTCCATCTGGAGCCGCAGGCAGAACTTTATGTGGTGGGCACCGATACTGTGACCTACACTGCCTCCAACATTGTGTATGCGCAGAACCTTCAAATCCTCGGTTTCCAGGATGGAGCACTGAATTTGAAATGGGACGCTCCGGAGGGCAGCACCGTTTCCCAATGGACTATACGGTGTTATAACAACTCCGGCTTTGATAAAACCGTTACCACAGAAGAAACCTCCGTCGCCATTGAGGGCATGGATATTCAAGGTGCATACACCCTGGAAGTCACTGCTGCCGGCATGACGCAAGGCACACGCACATACATCACTGAAAATTCCATCACCGTCTCCCCTGTAAATGTGGATGGAACTGACCCCAACCGTTTAACCCTCACATGGGAATTTGAAGGCACTGCCCCCGAAGGCGGTTGGCTGGTAATGTACACATTAAATGACGATGCTCAGCAATATGTTCTGCGCTGTGCAAGCACTACCGCGGTGATCGAGCCCAAGATCCCGGGCAGCATCTATCATATTTCTATTCAGGCTGCTAATGGCAGTACCGTCTTTGGTGGAACTGCTGAGCATGAAACCGCCAAAGCAGAAGACTTTTCCGGTTATCTGGTAAGCAAAGCCAACATGGTCTTTACCTTGTGTAAAACCCCCACAAAGGCCGAATGGCAGGAATATGATGTCCCCGCTGCCAGCAAAACAAGCAACTTCCGCGTAGGCGAAAAAATGTCCTTCATTTTGAAACTGAATCACGAGTACAACACCTCCCCCGACCAGATCACTTCCCTGTTCGTGATTCGGGATAACCAGGGCAACATCGTAACCACCGGTTCTTATACCATGACATGGACATCTATGTGGTATCGCGGCTTCAGCCGTGTAAATGTTCCCGTCATGCCAGAAACTGCAGGTGAATATACCATTGATGTATACTTTAACGGTGCGCACGCCCACAACCAGAGCTTTAAGATCAGCTAATATTTGCAGCAGTCGCTTCATGGCGGCTGCTGCTTCCTTTTGCCCCATTACTTTCCATTGCAGAAAATTCGCGTGTATGCTATGATGTGCCCAGCCAAAAGAAAGGTGGTGCATCTCATGCGAGCAGCCAGTCACCGAAAACTAGGGATCTATTTGGCAGAGCATTATATGCCCAATTTGCCCCGGAAATATCTGCGCGCCTACCTCATCGGCTGCACACAACCGGACAAAAACCCCACAACCTACCTGAAAGGTTCTGTACGCAACCGTTGGCTTCACGGCCATGACTATACCAGTGCCCGGCAATGTATCGGGCGACTCATTAAACGACTTCAAAAATCCAGCAAATGGAAGCTTGCCGATTACTATACTTTAGGAAAGCTGATCCACTATACTGCCGATGCCTTTACCTTTTCCCACAATGATGATTTTCCCGGGAACATTTCCGCTCACCGGCGCTATGAACAGCTGCATCAAATACAATTTCTGCAAAGGCTGAAGCAACACCCTGCTATCTGCCCCAGTATCAGTCACTCTCCTTTGGAGACGATACAAATTTACCATTCGCTATACCGAAAAAGCCCCCGGGGCATCCACACAGATATCGATTTCACAATTGGTGTTTCCAGTCTGATCATGCAACTGCTAATTTCCCCTGTAAGAATGGAGATTTTTTCTATTTAACCCTTGCAATATTCCATGTACCGTGGTATAATGTCCACAGTTATGGGATATGGAGGCATTTTATGCTGAATTCTGCTGCACAGTTTTACTTTAGCTACTATTACTTTTTTAACCAGAAAAAGTAATAGCGATTTGTGCTGCAACCGTTTTCCCAGGCTTAAGATGTATTTTCAAGCGCTGCACAGTTCGCATCTGTGCAGCGTTTTTTGTTAGGAGCTGTTGAGAATGATCGCAATTTTGAAACAAGGAACTACCCCCGCCCAGACCCAGCATCTGGTACAATGGCTGAAGAACATGAACCTGGATGTACATATTTCCGAAGGTCAGGAGGTCACTATTCTGGGTCTTATCGGCGATACCAGCCGGGTAGATATGGAACTGTTAAGCAGCTTGGAGATCGTCGCCTCCGTCAAGCGGGTATCCGAGCCTTTTAAGCAGGCTAACCGGAAATTCCACCCCAAAGATACCATCGTGGAGATCGGCGATGTGAAGATCGGCGGCGGATATTTTGCCATGATTGCCGGTCCTTGCAGCGTGGAATCCGAAGAGCAGATCATTAACGTCGCCTCCGCGGTAAAAGAGGCAGGCGCGCACATCTTAAGGGGCGGTGCATTTAAACCCCGTACCTCTCCCTATGCATTCCAAGGCATGAAGGACGAAGGCATCCGCCTGCTGCTGGAGGCCAAACGCGCCACAAATCTTCCCATTATCACCGAGATCATGAATATCAACACCCTGGATCTGTTTGCCGATGTAGACATCATCCAGGTGGGCGCACGGAATATGCAGAATTTTGACCTGCTGAAAGAGCTTGGCAAAACCCAGAAACCTATTTTACTGAAGCGCGGCCTTGCCAACACTTTACAGGAACTCCTTATGAGCGCAGAATACATCATGAGCGAGGGTAACGAAAATGTGATCCTTTGCGAACGGGGTATTCGTACCTTCGAAACATACACAAGAAACACTCTGGATCTGTCTGCCATTTCCGTGCTCCACGAGCTGAGCCATCTGCCCGTGGTCATTGACCCCAGCCATGCCACTGGAAAAGCCAAGCTTGTTCCTCCCATGGCCGCTGCAGCGACTGCAGCCGGTGCTGACGGCATTATGGTAGAAGTCCACAACGACCCCTCCTGCGCTCTGTGTGATGGTGCACAATCCCTGACGCCGGAACAGTTTGCACAACTCAGCCAGCAAATCGAAAAGATCCGGGAGGCCATCCAATGAATGTAGGAATCCTGGGTTTAGGTCTTATCGGCGGTTCCATGGCGCGAGCCTATGCCAAGGCAGGCCACCAGGTCTATGCCTGTGACAAGGACGCCTCCATGCTTGCCTTTGCTCAGCTCTCCGGAGCTGTTCACGGAGTATTAAACGAAGATACCCTTGGCAGCTGCGACCTCATTTTCCTTGCCATCTATCCCCAGGGCTGCGCCGAATATCTGGAGCAAAACGCCCATCTAATTCGCAAGGATGCTTTGGTTATGGATCTTTGCGGCATCAAAGAGGACATTTGCCATCGCTGCTTCCCTCTTGGGGAGAAATACGGATTTTTATTTGTGGGCGGCCACCCCATGGCCGGTTCTCACAATTCCGGATTCAAATACAGCCGCTCCAATATGTTTCAGGGCGCACCCATGGTGCTTGTCCCTCCAAAATTCGACGATATGCAGCTGCTTGACCAGGTAAAGCAGACCCTTACCCCCTGCGGTTTCGGGTCATTTTCCGTGTGCACCGCCGCAGAGCACGACAAGCTCATTGCCTTTACCTCCCAAATGCCCCATATCCTCAGTAACGGCTATATCAAATCCCCTACCGCACGGGAGCATAAGGGTTTCTCTGCCGGCAGCTATAAGGATCTGACCCGGGTAGCGTGGCTCAATCCCCAAATGTGGGCAGAGCTTTGCATGGAAAACCGGGAAAATGTCCTCTTTGAACTGGAAACCTACCTGCAAAGTCTGGAAGCCTATAAAAAGGCTCTGCAAGAGCAGGATATTTCCGAACTGACCCGGCTTTTTGACGAGGGCCGCCGCAGAAAGGAGGAGGTTGACGGATGAAGACCGTTTCCGTACAAGCCTCACAAAATTACGAAGTGATAATCGGCAGCTCCCTGCTGCAAACCCTTGGCGAAGAAACCGCCAAGGTCTGCAAACCCTGCCGTGCTGCCATCATCAGCGACTCCACAGCTTGGCCTCTCTACGGACAAACTGCGAAAGACAGCTTACAAAAAGCGGGATATGACACTGTTTCTTTTGTATTTCCCGCAGGCGAAGAGAGCAAAAACGGCTCTGTTTATCTGCAAATCCTAAACTTTTTAGCGGAAAACCAATTGACCCGCAGCGATTGCTTGATCGCCCTTGGCGGCGGCGTTGTGGGCGATATGACCGGCTTTGTGGCC
>JAZSFE010000020.1:0-23453 GCA_045532105.1 Faecousia sp. | reverse complement strand
GCCTTCTGCCATGCGAGCAGAAGGCCTTTTTATACACTTTGGCTGCCTTGACTTTTTGGACGCAGCGACTTATAATAGCAATAGAAAAATACATAAAAGGAGTGCTTACTATGTACCACCGCATGACCATTGCCGGGTTGGAGCGGGATCTCCCCATCTGCCCTGTAAATGAAAATCTAAGCATCGCTGGCTTTGTGATCTTTGGTGACGCAGAACTGACTGTTGCCTGTGCTAAGGAACTTCTAAAGCAAGCTCCCGAATATGACTACCTGATCACTGCAGAAGCAAAAGGCATTCCCCTCGCCCATGAAATGGCTCGCCAGGCAGGCAACGCAAAATACTTTGTGGCCCGCAAGGGAGCAAAGCTGTACATGCGGGACATCATCGGTGTCACCGTCAACTCCATTACCACAGCAAAGGAACAGCATCTGTATCTGGACGGCAACGACGCCAAGCTAATGAATGGCAAGCGGATCCTTCTGGTAGACGATGTGATCTCCACCGGTGAAAGCCTCTGCGCATTGGAAGCTCTGGTAGAAAAAGCCGGCGGCATTATTGCCGGACGCATGTCCATTTTGGCCGAAGGCGATGCCCAAGACAGAGATGATCTGATCTATCTGGAAAAGCTCCCCCTGTTCCACCCCGACGGAAGCGTTATGGAATAATATACCTAATAAAAGACCCGGTGTTTAGACACCGGGTCTTATTTTATGCTGTTAAGGATGACGCACATCCCATGCTTTCCGGGCAGCAGCAATCATCTCATCCACCATAGCCGCACGATCGGCAGCCTTGGCAACACCGGAAGAAGAACCGGTAGCATCTGCGCCGGCAATAATTGTATTATACACGTCCTCACCGTTAGCAATACCGGCAGCCGTCAAAACCAGAATGTCCGCATTCACAGACTTAACAGACTGCATAGCCGCCTCTACATACTCAGGGCCAACACTAACACCGGTGCCAATAAGTTCAGAAGGCTCTGCCACAATGATATCCGGATGCAAACCGGCGATTTTACTGGCATCTGCCATAGAATCAGCACAAACGATGGTGGTAAGGCCAACTTCCTCAGCACGCTTAATAGTCTGGGCCAACACTTCAAATGTCACGGGCTTTTCCACATGGTTCAGCATAACGCCCTCTGCGCCTGCGGCCACCAGGGATTCCGGCAAAATATCTGCCAAACCACGACCCACAGGGATGGGATCCATATGGGGAGCGAAAACGTGAATGCGTTTGGTTGCCTCTTTCACTCTGCGAATGTCCACCACAGGACAGGTGAAGATCACATCAACATCATACTTTTCCGAGGCAGCATCGGCCGCCAGTGCCAGCTCCAGGATCTGATCGCCGTAAAGATAAGATTTCGGGCCAATCTCAAAAAAAGGTGCGCGAATATTCGTAGCCATATGTTATTTTCCTTTCATCTATATTCCGTAAAAACAAATTGAACTGATGCACAAAAGTTCACTCAGTCAATACGAACTTTACCTATGATCTTCTTCACCGCCATAGGGCCATCTGCATGGCAGCCAGGGGTATGGGCGTCCTGAGGGAACAGCACCACAAAGCAGCCGGGGGTCATATGTACCGCGGTCACATCCTTATCGGTATCCGCCAAGAGTGCTTCCTTTTCCTCATCATACTCCATGGTGATATTTTCCAGGCGAGAAGTAGGCTTAACATAGATCGTTTCCTCGCCCTCAACCATATACATCACGTCAATATACTTTCTGTGCGCCTCACTTCTTTTTTCCTCCACAGCACGAGTCTCATAGTTGCTGAGGATCATATAAAGGCGGTCTCCATCCAGTTCAACGCGGCCGCCGGGATAATTATCCGGTGTATAGGTCTGCATGACATCAAGCATCTTACAAAAGTCGGGGTTGACATTCCCATACTGCTTGGCGTTTTCTACGGTATCAAAAATCATTGGTATACACTCCTTTATTGTTTTAATAAATATTCCATAAAATCAATGGTGATCTGTTTGATCTGCGGCCGTTTGGGAACTCCCACATAACAGGAATCATACAAACCGCTTTCCAGAACCCATGCATTATTTTCCAATTGAATAGCACAGGGATACGGCTCACCCGGTATAAGTTCATCCGGATCATCCCCTTCTGTATACGGGGTGCAGTACAGCAAAGAATCTGCGTACCTTTCCAGGGTCTCCTGTGGCAATATCTCCCGCAAGTCTACGAAGGCCAGTCCCAAAACAAGCTCTTCGGTAAAAAAGTCTCCTCGTCCAAATACCACATCCCCTGCTCCGGCATACAACAAACTAAACAGCACTTCGGAATGTTCATAATAATATTTGGAATATAACTCCTTGTTTTCTTCCTGCGTATAAATGGTCAGACCCGTATGATTATAAACTGCATTATCATAGATCTCATAACCATACTCACTCAAAAATTCATTATAATCGACTTCATTTTTTTGCATCTGTGCGGTGCTCACATTCAACATGACCACCGACATCAAAGGATTCCGATTTGTCACTTGCTCATAGATCATATAGCTGCCGAACAGGAGCACCAACAAACCCACAATGGTATGTATCTTATAATAATACCAAAAATAACTCCATTTTTCCTTGGTGGAAAAAGCTCTCCACTTTTCTTTGTTCATGCCATCCATAGCTTATGTCCTTTCCGGCATTATTCTTCTGCCTGCTGTTCCTTAGCCTGAATGTACTTTTTAAACATTTTTTCCATAGGTACAGTGAGAATAGCGCAATACCCGCCGGGTAGCAATGACAAAACCAACGGCAAGTACAAAACCAAAGAATAACTGTACAAACAATATACCACCACCGCTGTCTGCAAACCTACGATCAAAAGTGTAGCGGGGTTCATAAGGCACATCAAAAACGAATTCTTCAACACGGTTTTACTTGCATCCTCAAAACGGGCAATATAGGAAAATACTACCTGCACCCACACTGCAATGGCTGTAACCATAACAGTATAAATCACAGTAATCAGCTTTCCCATAGCCGTTGTATCGTTAATGACCAACAATGTAACGAACATGTATGCCACAACAAGCAAAACAACGCCCACCGGCAGCCAGATCAACGTGCACTGTTTAAAATTGGATCTAAAGGATCTCCAATAATCCTGCAGGATCATGCCTTCTTCATCCCTCAGCAACTTGCGCATTACATCGTAAAGCGCAGTGCTGGCTGCACCAATGGTGAAAATTGGCAACGAAAACAGCAACCAAACCCAACTTAGGATAATAAGATATCCAATTTTCATAATCCATCGCCCAAATTTGTTATCCGGGCTGAAAATACTCTTCATAATTGCTCCCTATTCTTTCTGTAACGCTGCAAACGCTTCAGCAAAGCTCCCAGAAGAAACCCCCGGAATCACTTCCCCGTTGCCGGTTGGTGATTCCGGGGGAACCCCTTAATTCAAACGATTATATAAATAGAAGCTTAACCGTCAACCTTGTTAGCGCCCTTCCAGGCGTCGTAGGCTTCCTGCATTGCATCTACCAGTTCATCAATTTCAGAGGCATCCAGATCGTCCAGGAAGTCCTCCCACTCTGCATCGATGTCCTTTGTACCCTGAATCCACTGAGCGCGCTTGTTCTCGACCAGTTTAAAAATGTCAGCACGCAGCTCCAGAAGCGCTTCGTTACCGTCATCGGTAAAGTAAGGACGAGGCCATACCTGATTGTTGATCACGCCGGCATCTTCATACTGAGCATATGCATTCCGGGTGGAGGCAGTGGCCTCAGACCACTGGAACAGCCTATAGTACTCCTCACCCTTAGCATAGGGGAAGTTGATATGGCCCCAGGTCACCTTGTCAAAACAGTTGCCGGAGCCGAACTTCACTTCTTCCTGAGCTTCCAGGGAGGGCATCAGGACCTTAAAGGTACCATCAGCGTTGGTTTCACGCCAAATGGAATCGGCTTCACCGTGCAGAGCGCGGATGGTGTTCTCAGGAGTATAGAACAGATCCATAAATGCACAAGCGAGCTTAGGATTGCTGGAACCCTTGGGTACGGAGAACACGTTCTTAGAACCCATATAGTTAGGATTGATGTACCAACGAACCCGATCCACATTTTCCTGAGCCTTGAAAGGAGTCAGGCAAACATACTGTTCGCCATTGCGGATCTCAGCCTGGTTGGCGGCCAGCAAAACACCGCAGCGAACAACGCCCTGGGAAGTGGAAACCCACTTTTCCTTAGCAACCTGGGTCTGATCCGTAAACACACCCTCATAAAGAATGCCGGCTTCAAACCACTCATTCATCTTCTTGATGAAGTCTTTCCAAATATCCAGAGCAGGAACGAATTCAACAGTATCACCATTCAGACGGACATAGTTTTCAAAAGTACCGTCCTTGGTGCCAATGCCCCACATACCCAGGTAGTTCTCGATACCATAGTTAGCAGGATTGGAAGCCCACAGGGGGATCTCATCTTCCTTACCGTTACCGTTCATATCATGAGTTGCGAAGTAATAAAGCGCGGCCTCAAACTCTTCAAAAGTCTCAGGAACATCCATATTTGCCTGATCCAGCCAAGCCTTGTTGATCCACATATAGCCTTCCACGAAGTTGGAACGATCCATGGTGTAGCTACCCATAGCGTAGATGTGACCGTCAGCAGCGGTAAATGCAGCGCGCGCCTCAGGAATTTCATCAAACATGTACTTGTTCGCATTGGGCATAATATCCTTGCTATCAACATACTGCTCAATGGGAAGCAGCATATTCTGCGCCGCAAAGCCCATGAACAGCGTATCCTTTCCGGAACCGCCGTTGATGATCAGGTCGCCCATATCGCCGGTCTGGAACAGAGCTGCCACATTGTCCTGATTCCAGCTCTTAAACTCGACCTTAATATTGGTCTGCGCCAGAATATCCTGCCAGAAAACATTGGAAGCCAGCTTACGATTCAGATCATCAAGGCCCTCAGTTGCCTCAATGGCAATTCTCAGCGTCTGCTGCTCGGCCAGAGGGAAGACAATGGGCGTCAGATCGACTTCCACACTATCACTGTTAGGATTGTTGGGATTGTTGGGGTCGTTGCCGGGGCCACCTGCAGGAGCGCAGGCAAACAAGCCCAAAACCATGACCGCTGCCAACATCAGTGCAAAAAGTTTTTTCATGTTATTTCCTCCTAAAATTTTATTTCTGCGTTCTAAAACGCGGAATTACAAAATACTGCCAACGGTGATCAGCCCTTAACGGAGCCAACCATAACGCCCTTAACAAAGAATCTCTGAATGAAGGGATACAAAATGACCATAGGCAGCGCAGCTACAATAACTGTGGTATAGCGCAGCAGTCTTGCCCGATTTTCCAACTGTGCCATCTGCTCCATATCTTCAATAGTCGGTAGCTCAGGAGATATTTCTGTTCCCAACTTCTGAATATTCTGAATGACCTGCTGCAGGGTAAACTTGTCGCTGTCATGCAGGTAGATAACACCGGTCAGGTAAGAATTCCAGTGACCCTGAATGTTATACAGCGCAATAATGGCGATCATTGCACCGGACAGGGGCAGAACCACCTGAACAAAGAACCGGAAATAGCTGCAGCCATCGATTCTAGCGGCATCAAACAGAGAATCGGGAATAGAACCCATAAAGAAGGAACGGGCCACGATCATATTCCATGCACTAAAAGCACCGCCAATGCACATCAGAGTGCGAGTGTTAACAAGGCCCATGCTATCCCAAAGCAAATACGTGGGAATCATACCGCCGGAAAAATACATAGTGAACAGGAAAAAGAAGTTCAACCAATTGCGGCCGGGCAGATTCCTACGGGATAATGCATACGCACAGGTCAGCTGCAACACCAGACCGAGAGCAGAGGAGCAAGCAGTGTACATGATCGTATTGCCATAACCAACCCACAACTGCGTATGCTTAAACATTTCCACATAACCCTGCAGCGTAAAACCGCTGGGCCAGAGAAATACCTTACCTGCAGCAATTTCAGAAGGACTGGAGAAAGAACAAATGATCACGTACCACAAGGGGTAAGCAACACAAATACCAATGATGATCAAAGTGACATTAATAAACGCATTTAGCGCGCGATCGCCTTTTTCTTGCAACATAATTGCTTGCCCCCTTTCTTACATAATGCCCATGCCGGTCATCTTGTCGGCAATAAAGTTGACAATGGCCAGCATAATAATATTACAAACATTCTGGAACAGGCCCACCGCAGTAGTGAAGCTGAACCGTGCGCCCTGAATACCGGACTTGAAAACGTATGTGCTGATAACTTCCGAAATTTCCTCGTTCAAAGGTGACTGCAACAGGAGCACCTTGTCAGCGCCAACACCAAAGACAGCACCAAAGTTCATGATCATCATTGTGACCACGGTAGGCTTGATGCTGGGAAGCTGGATATTCCAAATGATCCGCAGCTTACCGGCACCGTCAATGCGGGCAGCTTCCACCATCTCTTCGTCCACGCCTGCCAAAGCACCAATATAAATAATGGCTCCGGCGCCGGTGGTCTGCCAAATGCCGGAAATAAAGTACATGGGCAAAAATGCCTCCGCAGTAGCATAAAAATCAATCTGCGAATAGCCCAGTGCATGCCGGATAATATTGATCAAGCCACCTTCTCTGTCCACAAACAGATTCAAAATGCCGATGAGCAAAACCAAAGACAGCAAATTGGGAATATAAGTAAGGGACTGCACAAGCTTTTTAATGTACTTATTGGTGCTGTTGTGCAGCAACAAAGCAAGGCCAAGATTGAAGGGAATTCCCGTAAGTGCACCGATGGCTGTAATAAGCAGCGTATTTCTCAGCAACGGTTTAATCCAAATGCCCTCAAAGAAACGTTTCAGATGATAAAGACCCACCCAAGTACTCTGGCCATACGTATCACCCAGATTCATATCCTGGAGACCAATGATGATACCATACATGGGTATGTAACAGAATATGAAAACATAAATCAGCGAGGGAATCAGCATCAGGTACATCTCACGATAGTCCCAAATGCGCTTAACCAGTCTTTCTCCCTCAGTCTTATTGACCGGCCGTGTTTTAGCAATTTTGTTCGCTTTGATCATTGCGACCTTGCTCCCTTCCTGGTATTCTGTGCTTAATTCACAATCCTATTCTAACGCAGTATAATATTTTTTGCAACTGGTAAAATAGAAACTTTTGTGCAAAAAGGAAACATTTTTTCTTGCCCCTTGCGATTTTCTGCCCTATCATATATAATGTAATAATAGATTCTATTCTTTTAATGCTTAAATTCATCGTACCTACCGGCCGCTACAGCTATGCGCGCCGATACCCCGCTTAGAAAGAAAGGACGTTTTCGCCCCATGAAGAAAATTCGCAGCAGTTCTCTGCTTTCTCAATATATAATACTTTACACTCTTATAGTATTCACTCCGGCGCTGATCATCTTCGTCTCCCTTCTCCTGTCCAATAAAACCCTGGAGAAAGAGATCATCAACAACAACCAAACATCCGTTGTCCTAATGCAGGACGCTTTGGACAATATGTTCCAAGGTATGGACAGCACGCTGGACCATCTGGGTGCCAACGCCTCCTTTAGCCGATTTAGCCTTGCAAGCAACCCTCTGCAAGCCACGGAGTCTCTGCGCAATGTGGTTCGCTCCAACAACCATCTCGTTGAGATCGTTGTCAACTCCAAAAACGACACATGGCTATATTCCAGCGAAGGCCGTCATAACGAAAGCTCCCTGCAGGAATCCGAATTCTTATCGCAATACTTAG
This sequence comes from Faecousia sp., assembly GCA_045532105.1. GTDB lineage: Bacteria > Bacillota > Clostridia > Oscillospirales > Oscillospiraceae > Faecousia. The sequence goes on along the minus strand of JAZSFE010000020.1, from coordinate 15,697 downwards.
CCGGCGGAGGCAACATAGAAGGGTGGCTCAGTACACTGTGCGAATGCACAGGTAAAACTTACCTTTCCGGCAACGGCTTTGATCCGGATGCGCCATTATACCTGTTCTCCCCCATTTTCTATGAATACCAAGCACACACCGCGACCCCCGTGCGCAGAGTTGCCTTGATCATAGACCGGCAATACATCAACGATCTTTTCCAATCCGCCCGTGCCACGGATGCAGAGAACCTTCTGCTGCTCAACAGTGACATGGAGGTTCTTAGTGCTCTTACCGGTGACAACGGAAATAGCACCGCTATGCAGGTATCTGATTTTCTGAAAAGGAATCCTGGCATTATTGAAGAAGGTTACGGCCAGCTAAGCGGCAGCGATCTTGTGATCTTTGTTGCCAAATCCGAAAGTACCGGACTGTGCTATGTAAGATATTTGCCTAAGGCTGCAGCGTTTCAATCATTGGACCGCCAAATCATCTACACAGTCGCCATGGCAGTACTTGCCTTTGTCATTGCTTTGACTCTGATCTTCATGGCCATCAAACAGAGCTATACACCCATTCGCAATCTGGCTTCCTGGATCCGCGACAGGCAACCGGAGGAAACCTCGGGATCGCAAAACGAGCTGACCCTGTTTCAGGAAGCCCTCAATTCCGCTTACACCCAAAACGAAGGCCTTGTCCAGACTGTAAATCTCTCTCGTCAAGGTATGCTGGATTATCTTATCGGCAACCTTATCAACGGAACATTTCGCTCTAAAAATGATTTTCTAACAGCATTCCGCGCCCATGATGTCAATCCGGACAAGCCGTATTATGCAGTTTGCAGCATTTTGATCGAAGAAGGCAACGATCTTCCGGTTTTCACCGAAGTGTTAAAAACCATTCATAGCGACATCCCGAGCTCCTTCTTCGTGTTAGCAAAGGATATGCTGCTGGAACGCAAGATCGTTCTGGTCATCGGCAGCGACACCAACGATTACGATGCCTACACCATTTTGGCCACTGACATTAAGAATCAGCTTTTGGAACACGATAACTTGCTTACTTCCATGGGCATGGGCTCTTTCTACAATTCCTTCGCACTTGTGGGCAAAAGCTATTTGGACAGTATAAATGCTTTGGACTATCGTATGGTTTACGGCAAAGATTGTCTGATCACGCCGGACATTTATAATAGCAACACACCAGGTTTGTCCGATAGCTACCCTACCACCGATCTAGAGCTTTTAGACTCTTCGCTGGTCTCTCACAACGTAGAAATGGCAGCCGCTGTGATCCGCAGGATCAACGCCAATATCAAACTCAAAAGCTACAGCCTGCACATGGCTAAATATATCTGCTACGATATATTCTCTATTTTCCGCAAGGATGCAGACTTTTCAGATATTGGCAACGGTCAAACTCTAACTCAGACTCTGGACGTGACCCGCCTCACAGGTTACGCTACTGTTGATGAGTTTTTCTCTGCCTTGCTGGACATGATTGAAGACCGCTTTGACTCCAACAAGAGCCCGGAAACACCCCAGTCGGCAAACATCGGTGCCCAGTTGCTGGAATACACCGACGCCCAATGTCTATCCTATGATTTCCAGGCTAAAACTATGGCAGAGCACTTTAACATTTCCCCGCAATATATGCGCAAGCTGTTTAAAAACCACACCGGTATGAGCGTATCGGAATACGTTTCCAACAAACGTTTGGAAAAATCCATGCATCTACTGGCACATACCGATATGAATCTGCAAGACATTGTTGTCCAAATCGGTAACAGCGACATTTCCGGCTTTGTGCGCTTCTTTAAACAAAAAACAGGAATGACCCCCGGTCAATACCGCAAAGCTAAGCGCCCCACAGAATAATGATCTCAAACCGAAGCACCCGGGTCTGCTGCCAAATGCAGCAGACCCGGTATTTTTTCATCTGCGTGTGTTTACATTTGTCGGTTTTCGTGGTAGAATGAACAAAATATCATGTAACGGAGCGTGCTTATGGTATTCGACAATACTTTTGTAAAAATAGATTTGGATGCCATTTCTCATAATTTTGACGAAGTCTGCAATCGGGCCGGCAAAGCCGTTATGGCCGTGGTAAAGGCAGATGCCTACGGGCATGGAGCTGTGCAGATCGCCAAGCTTTTAGAGGATCGCTGCGCCTTTTTTGGCCTCGCCTCCATTACAGAGGCACTCCAGCTGCGCCATGCAGATATTCAAACACCCTTGCTTGTTCTGGGCAATATGCCCGAGGAGGCATTTGGCGTTGCCATCCAAAACGATGTTCGGGTCACGATTTACCGCTACGAATCCGCTCTTGCCCTTTCTCAGGAAGCGCAAAAGCAGGGCAAAACCGCAAAATTGCATTTGGCGGTGGACACCGGCATGACCCGCCTGGGTTTCCAAGTCACTGAGCAGGCAGCAGATGCCTGTGCGGCCATCGCCGCCCTACCCGGCCTTTGTATCGAAGGACTTTTCAGCCATCTTGCTACCGCAGACTGTGCAGATCTTACCCGCACCCATGCCCAGGGCGCAGCATTCGCAAAATTTGATGCTATGCTAAAAGACCGGGGGCTGCAGGTCTCTCTGCGCCATCTTGACAATTCTGCGGGTATTTTGAATTTTGGCTGCCAGTATGAAATGGTTCGCGCCGGCATCGTCACCTACGGAATGTATCCCAGCGAAGAAGTGGATAAATCCAATCTCTCCCTGCAGCCTGCATTGCAATGGATCAGTCGGATCACTCACCTGCAGAATCTCCCCACAGGACGGGAGATCAGCTACGGCGGCACATTTGTTACCCAGCGTCCTACTGTAGTTGCCACCATCCCCGTAGGCTATGCCGACGGTTATCGCAGAGCCCTTTCCAACAAGTTTTATGTGCTGATCCACGGCAAGCGTGCCCCCATTCTTGGCCGGGTATGTATGGATCAGATGATGGTGGATGTGACGGACATCCCCGAAGTGCAGCTTTATGACCCGGTGGTGCTCATCGGCCAAAGCGGCGACGAGACTATCACCATGGAGGAGATCTCCGCTGCCGCAGACAGTTTTAACTATGAGTTCATATGCGGAATCCACCATCGCCGGATCCCGCGGATATACTATCGGAACAGCCACGCAATTGAATCGGAATGTTGGCTGCCCGACCACGAATAAATAAGGAGAGCTACAAATGGCAGAGCGTCGCAGGCGTTACCGTAAGAATAACGCCCCTATACTCATTACCATTGCCGTACTGGCGCTGATCCTGGCCGGTCTTATCGTCCTTGCCTTTTCTCTGGGCAGCCACGGCGATCAACTCCCGGATAACAGCATGCAAAGCTCCCAGGATACTCCCGACTCTTCTTCGGACAATACGCCCGAACCGGAGCCGGAACCGGAACCGCCTATTACCAAAGTATCTACCGCCACATTCAGCGCTGTGGGAGATATGCTCATGCATATCCCCGTTATCAACACCGGCTACGACAGCAGCACCGGTAGCTATGACTTTGAAGGCGTATTTCGCTACTTCGCAGACTATATTCAGGCAGCAGATTATGCAGCAGGCAACCTGGAAACAACTTTGGCTGGCACAGATAACGGCTACAAATACTCCGGCTATCCCCAATTTAATTGCCCTGACGGTATCATAGACAGCATAAAAGCCGCCGGCTTTGACATGGTACTGACTGCCAACAACCATTCCTATGACACCCGTACTATCGGTCTAAACCGCACATTGCAGATCATTCGAGACCGGCAGCTCGCTAGCCTTGGCACAAAGTTGGATGCCGGTGAACCCAATTATGTAGTCGCCCAATGCAATGGCATCAAGATTGCATTAAGCTGTTACACCTATGAGACCGACGGCTATGCTGACAAAAAGGCCCTCAACGGCATTTCCATGAGCGCAGCGGATCAATCCCTGATCAATTCCTTTGATTATAAACATCTGGATCTTTTCTATAATGAGATTGCCGAAAGCATGGCGCAAATGGAAGAAGATGGTGTGGACGCCTTTATCCTGTTTATCCACTGGGGCAACGAATATCAAACCACCCAAAACGCAACCCAATCCGCTATCGCCCAGGCTCTATGCGATCTTGGCGTAGATGTAATTGTAGGCGGCCACCCTCATGTGGTACAGCCGGTAGAACTTTTGACCTCCACAAAGGATGAGACCCAAAAAACTGTATGCCTTTACTCCATGGGCAATGCCGTTTCCAATCAGCGGCGGCAGAACATGAACCTCAAAACCGGCCACACGGAAGATGGCGTCATGTTCAGCGTCACCTTTGCCCTGTATTCTGACGGGACGGTGATCTTGGAAAGCGCGGAGATCCTACCCACATGGGTGAATCTGTGCGTCAATCCTGTAAGCAGCCGGCAGGAATATAATATTCTTCCCCTGGATACACAGATCGAAGATTGGAAAACCCAGTTCCACCTGACCGATGCCACTTTGACAAAAGCTCAGCAATCCTATGACCGCACCATGGCCATCGTTGGGGATGGCATCACTGAAGTCAACACCTATCTGCAAGAGCACTTAACCCAAGTGGAAAAGCTTTTGGGCGTTGAATAATGCGAAAAAGCCGCCGCCGGAGTGTTGCCCTTTCCGGCTGGCGGCTTTATTTTTTCTGTTTGCAGGCATATTCATATGCCCGTTTATAATCTTCCATACCAATATAGCATTGCTCCAGTTTTTCCCAAGTAAGCTCAGGCTGGGTTTCCTCTACCCGGTGGTAACACTCCGTCGCCTGCTCATACTCCCCCGCGGCAAAATACACCTCTGCCCGAAGCAAATTCCAGGAGACCGATGTATGATCATCCGCTGCCCGCAGATAATCTCCGGCCCGACTCATATTTCCCTGGGTGATGGCTTTCCGAGCCTTTGCCAACAGGATCGAATCAAGCCGCGGCAGATCAACTGTCTCAAACGCATCCGGATCGATCTCAGCCAAAAGTAAAACATATTCAAGATCTTCCGCCCTATTAAAATACGGGCTGTCCACCGAAGCTTCCTGCAGCAGTGTTTTTGCATAAGGGATCCGCTGCTCTGCAAACGCTTCTCTGGCCAGCGCCATATTCGCTCTTGCCCAAAGAAGATCTCTTTCCCAATCAAAGGTCTCGTCCGGCTCTTTGTATTCTTCCAGTGCGCTGCGCACCGCTTCATAGTCTTTTCTAAGAAACGCATTTCTTGCTTTCACCATAATTTCCTGGTTGGGGGATGTCACCGCATCTTCCTGCAGGAAAAAGCTAACAGGCTTGCCCAGGCGATCTGCCAAATAAGCAAGGGTATCCATAGACGGACGAGCCGTTCCGTTCTCAATCTGCGAAAGCATATTACGGGTGATAGTATCACCGCAAAGCTGCCGCTGAGATAGCCCCAATTCCAGTCGGCAGGTCTTTAATCGCTGTCCTAACTCCACGTTTCTCCCTCCGGGTAATTTATATTTACCCCTATTGTAACACACCTTCTCCATAATTTCCACTGTTACAAAAAATTCATTTGCTATTTTTATGGTGATGGGTTACCATTATGTTACGAATCTTCAGGAGGTGCAACATGGATATCAAACATCCCCGCAGCTTAAAAGCCGCAGCCAGATCTTCTCTGGAAAACGCTCGCTGCGATGCCCGAAAACTTCTTTTCATCCATATTGGTATAACCTTAGGTTTAAGCGCCCTGCTGAGCCTGTTGGACTATGCCGTAGAGCAAGGAATCGGCAACACCTCCGGTCTAAGCAATATGGGGCTTCGCTCTATGCTGGAAACTGCACAAACAGTTTTGCGCATGGCCCATTCCCTTGCCCTGCCCTTTTGGCAAATGGGTTATCTGTTCCTTACCCTGAAGCTTGCCCGAGGCGAATCCGCCTCTGCCGGAACTTTGCTGGAGGGGTTCCGTAATTTCCGCCCCATTATCCGTTATGAACTTCTTTGTATCATTCTGATCACAGGCGTTGTCATGGCAAGCACTTATCTTTCCACCGGCATTTACCTCATGACACCTTTTTCCAACGCAGCAGTGGAGGAATTAAACGCTCTGCTGCAAACCGGTACAGAAGATACAGTTGCCCTGCAAGAAGCAATGACCCTCATCCTCTCCAATCACATTTGGCCCATTGCGATCCTGTTTGCCGCTGTATGTCTGGGCATTGGTATTCCCATTTATTACCGTTACCGCATGTCCGATCTGGCCCTGGTGGACCATCCGGAAAAGGGAGCAATCCACGCCCTGGGCAGCAGCCGAAAATTAATGCGTAAAAACTGCTTGAAGTTAGTAAAGTTGGATCTTAGCTTTTGGTGGTTCTATCTTTTAGAAGCGCTGGTGATCGCCATAGCCTATACCGATGCACTCCTCCCTGCCATTGGAGTGACACTGCCCTTGCACGAAGATGTGCAATACTTTCTGTTTTATTTCCTTTCCCTGGGCGGCCAGTTGGGCATTTATTGGCTCTACAAAAATTATGTTTCCGTCACCTATGCCCACGCCTATGTTGCCCTGCTGCCAAAATACGAAGAAACCACCGGGGACGCACTATGATCAACTTTATAGAAATCACAGATTTTCACGCACCTGAACTGGATATCTACGCGCGACTGACAGAGGCGCAGCTACTCAACCGCTTTGAACCCCAAAACGCTATGTTCATCGCAGAAAGCCCCAAGGTCATCGCCCGGGCGCTGGATGCCGGCTGTAAGCCCATCTCCTTTCTGGTAGAACGCAATCACATCAATAAAGAAGCCGAGCAGGTACTGAATCGCTGCGCCGGTCTGCCTGTATACACCGCAGAGGTCCCGGTACTGACCCAGCTCACAGGCTTTCAGCTCACAAGGGGTATGCTCTGCGCCATGCTCCGGCCGAAAATGGCTGATGTCAGCACTGTTCTCGCCGGCGCTAACAGGATCGTAGTTTTGGAAAACATCCAAAACCCCACCAATGTAGGCGCAATTTTTCGCAGTGCAGCCGCCCTGGGGATGGACGCTCTTGTACTGACTCCGGGATGCAGCGATCCCCTATATCGCAGAGCCGCCCGGGTGAGTATGGGCACAGTCTTCCAGATTCCCTGGACATATCTTCCAGAGAGCACCCAATATCCGGAGCTGCTTCGCACTCTGGGATTCAAAACTGCCGCCATGGCACTTTGTGACGATTCCGTATCCATCGATGACCCGAGCCTGCTGAAGGAAGAAAAACTAGCCGTGGTTTTGGGCAGCGAAGGCGACGGACTTGCCGAAAACACCATCGCCCAGTGCGATTATACCGTGAAGATCCCCATGTATCACGGCGTGGATTCCTTAAACGTTGCAGCCGCCAGCGCTGTAGCATTCTGGGCATTGAGAAAGTAAACAAAAAAGCACTCCGCTTTCGCGGAGTGCTTAATCTTTTTATTCACCCTTTTCCAGGGCCAGGGTTCTGGTGGTGACATCACAGACTTCGGCAGGTCCGAAATACTGAATCGCACCGGGGTAAACATAGCAGGTGTCCACTGCCCAAGTCTCCCGATTGGCTTCGAAGAACTTGAAGGGCTTGTCCTCCAGATCTACCAGAGCCTTACGGATAACAGGCTTATCATGGCCGTGTCTTCTTTCAATGTTCATCATCTTGGTGATGGGCATACCACCGGCAACCCACTGCTCAGCAGGTTTGCTCAGGTTGGAAACCTTGGAAAGGTAGCCGTTAAAGCCGTACTGGATCAGCATGAAAGCATTGTAACCCAGGGAGTAGCAGTAGTCAGCATCAAAGTTAGAGGGGAATGCGCAGCGGCCTTCGTAACCCAGGAAATGATGCAGAGGGGAGAACTTACCGCTATAAGTGCCAGCCTTCTTGCGGGCGGCCAGATTCTCCTTGACCATTTCGGAGAACAGCTTTTCAGACTCAATGAGAGAAACCTGCACGTTGCCGTGAGGATCGCGCTCCAGGAACAGCTGCTGCTGAATAGACTGGGGCAGGATGGCAAATACAGCCATGGATTCCTTAGTCAGGCCAGCCTCAATAAAGGCATACTTATCATTCCAAGTGGGCAGATCGTTAAAGGCATTTGCCTTCTCCCCTGCCAACAGTTCGTTGATCTCAGCGATCAGGACAGAGAACTCGGGAACGAATTCCACGATACCCTCGGGAATCACTGCCACACCGAAATTCCAGCCCTTAGCTGCGCGGGCAGCAACAGAGTCAGCAATGTAATTGGCGATCTCTGCCAGAGACATCTTCTTGGCAGCTACTTCTTCACCGATCAGGCAGATATTAGGCTGGGTCTCCAAAGCAGTCTCCAAAGCAACGTGAGATGCACTGCGGCCCATAACCTTCACGAAATGCCAATACTTCTTAGCAGAGTTAGCATCGCGTTCAATGTTGCCCACGATCTCGCTGTAGGTCTTGGTAGCGGTGTCAAAGCCGAAGGAGCATTCAATATCCTCGTTCTTCAGGTCACCATCAATGGTCTTGGGACAGCCAATGACCTGCACGCCGGTATTATGTGCTGCAAAATACTCAGCCAAAACCGCTGCGTTGGTATTGGAGTCGTCACCGCCAATAATGACGATAGCGGTAATGCCGTGCTTCTTGCAAACCTCCGCAACCACAGCAAACTGCTCCTCAGTTTCCAGCTTGGTACGGCCGGAACCGATAATATCAAAACCGCCGGTATTGCGGAACTGGTTAATATATTCGTCGTCAAATACTACATAGCTGTCTTCCAAAAGACCGCTGGGGCCGCCCTTGAAACCGTAAAGCACATTTTCCTTATCGGTAGCCTTCAGAGCATCGTAAAGACCGCAAATAACATTGTGGCCGCCGGGTGCCTGGCCGCCGGAAAGAATGACGCCAACAACCTGCTTCTTGGCAGGTGCGGTATTCTTGCCGATCTGGAAGGTGATCTCTTCCTTGCCGTAGGTATTGGGGAACAGTTCCTGGATCTTTGCCTGGTCCGCCACGCTCTGAGTAGGATTGCCGGTTTTTACACAAATCTCAGAAATGCCGTTTCTGAGCATGCCGGGCAATTTGGGCTGATATTCATATCTTGCCAACTGAAGGGGGGACAATTTCATATTGAAACACTCCTTACTTTTTATGTTCTGCCGATTATTATACTTCATCTTGCCACAAAGGTAAATAGCTTTTTCCAATATTTTCTCCCAAAAAACAAGGGAATGTCACAGGCAAATCTGTTCATTTCCCATATAGATTGCGGAATTGAAAGATTTATATTGAAAATCAAAAAAATTATGTTATAATATGCTTGAAAAAATGCGGTATGTACCGCTGAATAAGAAAGGATTGATCCCAATGGCTCTTGTTACTACAACCGAGATGTTCAAGAAGGCTTACGACGGCGGCTACGCTATCGGTGCTTTCAACGTCAACAACATGGAAATTGTCCAGGCTATCACCGAAGCTTGTAAGGAAGAAAAGGCTCCCGTGATTCTGCAGGTTTCCAAGGGCGCCCGCGCTTACGCTAACCATACTTACCTGGTGAAGCTGGTTGAGGCTGCTGTGATCGAATGCCCCGAGATCCCCATTGCTCTGCATCTGGACCACGGCGACAGCTTCGAGACCTGCAAGTCCTGCATCGACGGTGGTTTTACCTCCGTTATGATCGACGCTTCCTCCAAGTCCTTTGAAGAGAACATTGCCATCACCAAGAAGGTGGTTGAATACGCTCACGATCACGGTGTTGTGGTCGAAGCTGAGCTGGGCTCTCTGGCCGGCATCGAGGATGAGGTCAACGTTTCTGCCGAGGCCGCTTCCTACACCCGCCCCGAAGAAGTGGAAGAGTTCGTAACCCGTACCGGTTGTGACTCCCTGGCAATCGCCATCGGCACTTCCCACGGCGCTTACAAGTTCACTCCCGAACAGTGCACCCTGAACGAGCAGGGCATTCTGGTGCCCCCCGCACTGCGTTTTGACGTTCTGGAAGAAGTCACCAAGCGTCTGCCCGGCTTCCCCATCGTTCTGCACGGTTCTTCCTCCGTCCCTCAGGAATATGTCGCTATGGTTAACGCCAACGGCGGCAAGATGCCCAACGCCATCGGTGTTCCCGAGGAGCAGCTGCGCAAGGCTGCTGCCCTGTCCGTCTGCAAGATCAACATTGACTCCGACCTGCGTCTTGCAATGACCGGCACCATCCGGAAGTTCTACAACGATGAACCCAGCAAGTTTGACCCCCGTGAGTACCTGAAGCCCGCTCGTGCCAACATTAAGGAACTGGTCCGCCACAAGCTGATCAACGTTCTGGGCTGCGCCGGCAAGGCCTAATTTCTACCCAATAAAAGAGAAACGCCCGCAAACACCGCGGCCCTTTTTTTCCACCACAAAAAGGGGGGGGGGTGCAAGCGCCTGCTTCTCTTTTTATTCTTTTTAATCTTCAAAAGTCAGAACGTCCTTGTAACGCTCCTTGAAAATGCCATAAACCGCATCCAGAATCTTTTCATCACCCACAGACAAGTAATTTTCATTCTCTTCATCCACAGGCTGAACTTCCAGAATCACGATCTCATTGGAATCCTCCACAGCAGGCATCAAAATGATATATTCCTTGCCTTCGTACTCCACCGCGTCAAGATACTCAAATTCCGTATCCTCGCCGTTTTCATCGGTGAGCGTCAGGATATTGCTCTGTTCTTCTTCCTGCAATACTTCTTCGTTTGCCATTTCAAATCCTCCTTATCTCTGAATCCGGCCGGAACCGTCACCGCCGGCCAGCTTTTCTACTTCTGCCACAGTGACCATATTGTAGTCACCCTCGATGGAGTGCTTCAGTGCGGATGCTGCCACAGCAAATTCCACCGCAGCCTGGGTATCCTTGCCGGAGAGGATGGAATAGATCAAGCCGCCGCCAAAGCTGTCGCCACCGCCCACGCGGTCAATGATATGCAGGTCATACTTCTTAGAGAAGCAGTACTCACCCTTTGCCACATTATACAGCATAGCGCTCCAGCCGTTATCAAATGCAGAATGGCTTTCCCGCAAGGTGATGGCCACCATTTCAAAACCAAATTTATCTGCCAGCTGCTTGGCAACAGACTTATAGCCCTCATGGTTCAGACTGCCGCCGTAAATATCGGTAGCCTCTGCCTCAATGCCAAACACATCCTTAGCATCTTCCTCGTTGGAGATACATACATCCACATATTGGCACAGCTCGGTCATCGCTGCGCGAGCCTGATCCCGGGTCCACAGCTTGCCGCGGTAGTTCAGGTCGCAGGAGATCTTAATGCCCCGCTCCTTAGCTGCCTTGCAGGCCTGCTTGCAGATCTCTACCATCTCACCGCCCAATGCAGGAGTAATTCCGGTGAAGTGGAACCAATCCGCACCGTCAAAGATCTTGTCCCAATCAAAATCAGAAGCCGCTGCCTTTGCAATGGCGGAATTGGCGCGATCGTAAATGCACACACTGCCCCGCTGGGAAGCGCCCTTTTCATTAAAGTAAATGCCTACGCGATCGCCACCGCGGACGATCAAAGAAGTGTCCACGCCGTAACGGCGCAGAGAGTTTACCGCAGCCTGGCCGATAGCATGGGAAGGAAGCTTCGTAACAAAAGCTGCATCCATGCCATAATTGGCCAGAGAAACCGAAACATTTGCCTCGCCACCGCCAAAGGTAAATTCCACATGGTCGCACTGGACAAAACGCTCGTAATTATAGGGCTGCAGGCGGAGCATCAGCTCGCCAAAAGTAATAATTCTTGCCATTTTCATATCCGTCCTTTTTTATTTTTTAGCCGAAAGCTGCCTGACGGGCCTCGGCGCAAAGAGCGGTAATCTTCTCAAAATTACCCGCGGCAATATCCGCCTTGGGGCAGACCCAGCTGCCACCCACAGCATGGATAAAGGGCGCATCGATGTACTCACGCAGATTTGCGGCATTCACGCCGCCGGTAGGCATAAACTTTACACCTACAAAAGGTGCAGACAAATTCTTCATAGCATTGAGGCCGCCATACACATTGGCAGGGAAGAATTTCACAACCTTAAGGCCCATATTCACCGCCGCAGTAATCTCCGTAGGTGTTACGCAACCGGGGGTCACAGCTATGCCGTTTTCAATACACCACGCAACTACCTGCGCATCAAAACCGGGGGAAACAATAAACTTAGCACCCATGGAAACAGCCAGCTTACATTGCTCCAGATTCAAGATCGTACCTGCACCAACCAGCATATCCGGGCAGTTCTCAGCAACTGCTTTGATCGCCTCGGGAGCAGCAGCGGTACGGAATGTGATCTCCATCACGTCGATTCCGCCTGCCACCATGGCATTGGCAGCAGGAACTGCATCCTTCACCTCGTCCAGCACCACAACGGGCACAACGCCGGCATTGGCCAGCCTGTCTAAAACATTCATAAAAACCTCCTGAAATCGTGCCGGGCAAATGCCCACTTTCACTAGCATAATTATACCATTTTCCCCCCTTATGTCAAGAAAATTCCCTTTCTATTAAAAGGAAAAAGAGGGAACACCATGCCCCGCCTTTTAATGGCCGCATACTTGTTCCCTCTATCATATTCAGAAATTTCCTGCCTCAGCAGACTTCAGCTGAAGCTGAAGCTTGTCTGCGATCAAAGCAATAAACTCAGAGTTCGTGGGCTTACCCTTGGTATTGGAAACTGTGTATCCAAAGAACCGCTGGAGGGTATCCAGGTCGCCACGATCCCAGGCTACCTCGATGGCGTGGCGGATGGCGCGCTCCACTCTGCTTGGCGTGGTCTGGAAGGTCTTAGCCACCTGCGGGTACAACACCTTAGTAATGGCGTTGATCACATCCATATCCCCTACTGCAATGATAATGGCTTCCCGCAAATACTGGTAACCTTTGATATGGGCCGGCACACCGATCTCATGGATAATGTTTGTAACCATAGTCTCAATGCTTGTCTTATCCCCACGTCCGGAAGCAGGATATCGCAGGCTCTCCCCGCCCCGAATCTCTTCCAGCCGCTCAACGATCGCCGATACATCACAGGGCTTGAGCATCAAATATCTGACACCTAAGTTTGCAGCCGCCGAGGCCACATAGTCTGTCAGAAAACCGGATGTAGCCAATGTAATAGGTTTTTTCTCCATTGCCGATACGGCTTTCAATACACTGATTCCGTCCTGCTTGCTCAACATCAGATCAAGAACCAAAACATCCGGCTTCAGCTTTTGGATCATGCGGATAGCCTGTTCCCCATCCCCCGCTGTTCCTACTACAGAAAATGCGTCTGCCTGCTGCAGCGCCGCCGACAAACCCGCGCAAAAATCTTCCGCGCCGTCGGCAATAAATACAGTTGTGCGATTATCCATAACTTCCTCTCCTGTCCTGTTTGAAGATATTCCCCGATTTTCGCAGCAGATTTCTCTGCCACGTGCGACAAGTCAAGAATAGCATATGCTATCGTTTTTTGCAAGGAAAAAACGAAATAATCGCTCGCCAAAAAGCGTAGGAAATCGACCTTTTTGACGTAAATTTATAACTTTTCGACATTTTTTGACATATTGCAGCAAAACTTTCCCGGCCAATGCCGCTTTCTTCTTCATTCCCCGCTAAAAATATGGCGGCAACCAGTTACCTGTTGACGCAAGGTGCCCGTGGGTGTAAAATAGATTCAGAATTTTATTTTACGGAGGTTACCATGGATCAACGAATCTGCGCACTAACGGACTTTTTGAACAAAGCCCACAGCGTTTATCATGCAACAGCCGCTTTGGAAGAACAGCTGAAATCATCCGGTTACTCTCGCCTGCTGGAGCAGGATTCTTGGGAACTGAAGGCCGGTGGCAAATATTATGTGGTTCGGGGCGGCACTGCCATAATCGCTTTTTCCGTTCCGTCCGGTGAACCCACAGGATTCTTAATGAGCGCCAGCCACACGGATCGTCCCTGTTTTAAAATTAAGGAGAATCCCGAACTAACAGGAAAATACACCCGCCTTGCCACGGAAAAATATGGCGGCATGCTCATTGCGCCCTGGCTTGACCGTCCCCTCTCTATCGCCGGCCGAGTTACCGTAGAAACCGACCAGGGTATTGAAAACCGCTTGGTAGATATCCAGCGGGATCTGCTGCTGATCCCCAATGTGGCCATCCATATGAACCGGCAGGCCAACGAGGGTTATAAATGGAATCCCGCTGTGGACACACTTCCTCTGCTAGGCGGCAAGGATGCTGCAGGCAAGCTCATGCCCATGCTGGAAGAACTGGCCGGCGGAAAGATCCTCGGGCACGACCTTTATCTGTATGTGCGTCAAAATGCCAGCGTATGGGGTATGGGTGAAGAATTCCTATCCTCCGCTGCATTGGACGATTTGGAATGTGCCTGGTGCTGCACTCAAGGTTTCCTGCAAGCCAAGCCGAGCAGCAGCATCCCTGTTCTGTGCCTGTTTGACAGCGAGGAAGTGGGATCTTCCTCCGTGCAGGGCGCGGCCTCCGATCTATTGGAAAATGTTCTCAGCAGGATCTGCGACTGCTTGACGCTTTCCCTGCCCCGGATGCTGGCAAATTCCTTTATGCTTTCCGCGGACAATGCCCACGGTCTGCATCCCAACCATCCGGAGCTGGCTGACAGCAACAACGCGCCCGTTCTAAACGAAGGTGTCGTTTTGAAATTTAACGCAAACCAACGGTATACCACCGACGGTGTCACTGCCGCATTGTTCCGTAAGATCTGCGCATCTGCCAACGTTAATGTGCAGACTTACTGCAACCGGGCAGACATCCCCGGCGGCTCTACCCTAGGCAATATTTCCCTTGCCCATGTGAGCGTTCCTTCTGCAGATATCGGCCTCGCCCAACTGGCTATGCACTCTGCCTATGAAACTGCCGGTACTGCCGACATCACCGCATTGGAGCAGGCTATGCGTGCCTATTACAGCGCCAACGTGCGTGCAACGGAAGATGGCTTTACTGTAGAAATTTAACTTTGTCGATTTTGCACAAAAACAGCACAATAAAACTGTGCAAAACAACAGTCGAACAACCCTTGCAAAAATGCCCGAAAATATGGTAATATATATGTACCAAGGTAGGCCCTGTCTACTCCACAAAATAGACAGACGCTTGCTAACATAAAGGAGGAAAAACCGTCTGGCTCACGGTGCGGCAGTGTGGAGACCTGTCGTAAAGCTTCTGTGACATAGCTGCACAGTAAGCGAGAGTGCAACCGAGGATTCGTTGCGCTTAGAGTCGAAAACATATGTCTAGTTTGTCCCTGAAAAACATCAAGAAGATCTACCCCTTTAGCGGCGACGACATCAAGGAGCAGAAGAAAAAGAAGAAAAAGAAGGTAGAAGACGACAATCCCGAAATCCAGAAGGCCAACCTGCAGATCACCGATAAGGGTGTTGTAGCCGTTCAGGAATTCAACCTGGAAGTTGCTGACAAGGAATTCATCGTTCTGGTCGGTCCCTCCGGCTGCGGTAAGTCCACCACTCTGCGTATGATCGCCGGTCTGGAAGAGATCACTGAGGGCGAGCTGTATGTCGGCGACCGTCTGGTCAACGATGTTGCTCCCAAGGATCGCGATATTGCAATGGTATTCCAGAACTACGCTCTGTACCCCCACATGACTGTTTATGAAAACATGGCTTTCGGCCTGAAGCTGCGCCATGTTCCTAAGGATGAGATCGACAAGAAGGTTAAGGAAGCTGCCGAGATCCTGGACATCACCCAGTACCTGGGCCGTAAGCCCAAGGCTCTGTCCGGCGGTCAGCGTCAGCGTGTGGCCATCGGCCGCGCCAT